>CBHWBX010000245.1:0-6967 GCA_966111935.1 uncultured Gemmatimonadaceae bacterium | reverse complement strand
TCCGCGCTCGCCCGGTAGGGATCGGCCACCGCCGCCCACTTCGGGATGAGATGCAGCCGGTCCTGCGGATATTCGGCGGTCGCCGTGCGGGTGCTGTCGTAGAAGTTCATCCACCCGGCGTGATCGCGTTCCTCCCACGCTCCGGCGAACGACGAGTATGCCGGCCATCCGTAGCGGAGCAGCATCTCCTCGACGGCCTCGCCGCCGTGAAAGCCGCGGAAGTCGTAGCGCTCGTCCCACGGCAGCGCCGAGTGCAGCTGGATCAAGACTTTGCGCGAGAAGTCCTCGCTTCGCCGATCATCGACGGAGTCGGAAAGGAGAGGCGTGGCGAGCCACCACAGCTTTGCGTTGGCGGCGACGCGGTCCTCGCAGCTCAGATGTTTGTATTCGCCGCGGCTGTCGGGGTCGAGGATGCTCTCGGCACTCGTCCATTCACAACGCTTGTCGGGCGGCATGAGCGCCGTCGCCGCATCGAAGGCGGAGTCGGCGCGGCGATAGTCGCCGGCGGCGTTGTAGGCGAAGCCGGTGATCTGCGCACACCAGTCGCGCTCCTTCGCGGCGCAGGCGCGCGCGACGGCGATCGCCGCGGGGATATTGCCCTGGTCGATCAGAAAGCGCACGCGCTGTCCGGTGATCCACGCGTCGCCGGGACGCTTCTCGTCGAAGTAGGCGAGCGAGTCGAGCAGCATCGCCCGCCAGCCGCGGATGTAGGTGCGCTGCGATGGACGCAGCGCCACGTCGCGCTGGAGGCGTTCATCGTCGGGCTTCGCTTCGCTGGCCGGATACCAGTCCGGACACATCGAGCGACGGCTCGAGCGATGGATCAGCGTCGCCGGGGGCGGCCCCCCGCGCGAGCTTCCGCTGTAGCCGCCGAAGCCGCGGACGCCGTAGCTGCCGTCCCAATGGCAGTGCACGTCGCGAAGGCGGATGTAGTTGTTGTTGTCTCCCGCCGAGCCGACGCTCTCGAGCCACGCCGTGCGCCACCCGGAGAGGAAGCGCATCACGGCATAGCCCGCGGCATCGGTCACGGACTCGACCTTGTTGGAAGACGACGCGAGTTGCGGCTGCGAACCGGCAGCCTGCAGGAGCAGTGCAGCAATCGGAATCTGGAACCACATGGTCGGTTTGGTTACGCCATGTGGAGCCTCGCGAAAGGCACGGGGGTGGGCACAGTGGACATAAGACTAGTCCGAGCCCAACCCGACGAGCGAAGGAACGGCGCAGCGAACGTGCGCGGCTCTGCGCCATTGGTCCTGCTGACTACACGTCGCGCTTGAGATATCGGCGGCGCGCTCGCGGTATCGATGTCGAATGACCCGGCTGGGGATCGAACCCAGGACCTACGGATTAAAAGTCCGTTGCTCTACCAACTGAGCTACCGGGTCTAGACCTACAAGTCTAACCGGTTCAATAACTTCGATCTACTGGGTCAGCTCGGCACCGATTTCGTCGGTTCGGCCAGGTCGCACAGCACTGTGAGCTGCTGATCCGAGAACCCCACCCACTGCCGCGGGAACGGCGCGAGGCGCCGCGTCTCGATCGGGCTGCGGAACGTCAGCCACCCGTTGATCCACCGCTTCTCGAGCGGGACGCGGTACTCGTGGCGCCGGCGACGATCCACGGCCGGCGCCACCTCACCCGGCGGCGCGAAGCGGCGCTCGGGCTTTACCGGAACGGTCACCCACACTTCCCAATGAACACCGGATTCGTCGGAGAATTCGCGATGCGCCATCGCTGTCGTGGTGTCGATTGGAGTTGGGAGCCGTCTGCCGCTCGACATCGTGTAAAAGCAACGTTGATACCGCTTCGCCGCGAGACGATCCATACGGCGCGCGATGTGTGATGGACATCACATGTCTCTAGCACGCTACCGCCGCTTCGACGCTCGCGGTGCGCGATCCGGTCGCTCCTCATAGTTCGCGTCGGGGTACCCGCGTGACAGATCGATCGCCGAGCTCCGCGAATCCGGCGGCGTCACGCGACGCGCGGCAGCGAGGTGCGAGAGGAACCAGCGTCCGCGCTCCGTCGTGAGATCGTCGTACAACACGCCTCCGCCCGTCTCCGACGAATGGATGATCTGCGAGCGCCCGGCGTAGATCGCGACGTGCATGATGCCGTCGCCGTCCTCGAACATCACGAGATCGCCAGGGCGCAGGTTGCGCACGTCCGCGCGGATCGACTCGCCGACACGCGCCTGATCGCGTGGATCGCGCGGCAGGATGACGCCGAAGCGCGAGAAGATGAAGCGCACGAATCCCGCGGCGTCGAACCCCGATGGCGACATGCCGCCGCGACGGTACGGCGATCCGACGAACTGTCCCGCCGTCGAGAGGATGCGGCCGACGACGTCGCCGATGCTGTTCGATCCGAGGACTTCCGCGGCGTTGCCGATGACGTGCAGCACCTCCGGTCCCGAGCCGCCGCTGCCGACGCGGAAGTTGAGGCCGAGTCGATACTCGTGTGTCGGCGACGGTGCGCCCGATGCGTTCGGCATCACGAACTCGCTCATTCGCCAGCGCGCCTCGGCGAGCAATCCGAGCGCGCTGCCGAGCGGGGCGACGAGCCCGCCGCCGTAGCTCCAGTTGCGATGCACGAGACGGAGCGCGCTGCTGTCGATCGCCATCGTGCCGATGCCGGCGAACACGTACGGCACGAACGCGCCGCGGCGGCTCTCGTCGTACCCCGGCAGATACGCCATCGCGTCGACGTCGGCGCCCCACGGACGTATCGCGACGCCCGCGGGCGCCGAGGAGTTGTGTTCCTGCAACGAGAAATGTCCGCCCGCACGGAGGGCGAGCGGACCGTCGCTGAGCGAGAGCGCGAGTCCCGCCATCGAGCTCGCGCTCTCCGACGGACGCAGCGTGACGAATGGACTGAGCGTGACTCCCGGTTGTTGAGCGGCGAGCGCAGTAGCCGTGAGCAGGCAGAGCGCGCAGGGGTAGGAACGTCGAAGCACGGTGGGCCTCCGATGAGGAATGCGTTCCGCTGCGCATACTCATGGCCAATGTGTGGTCGCTCACACTCGTGTTGGATCAAGGCCCAATGCGCGCGCGCTGTCGCACCCGTGCAACGCGTCGCGAGTCCCTCGTCGCGTGCTGGACGTGTGTTTCCGCGCGCGCGCGTCGCGCGGGTGTCGCGGGGGTTCGACGCATGCACGTGCGACGCTGCGACGTGATCGATGGCGTGCGCCGATGTCCGCTTCGCGAGGTGTCCTCGGTCGTGGGGAATCGCGGCCGCATTTCAGGACGTTCTCTGCGGTCGATCGATGTGTGATCTGTATCACGAGCAGGCGCGACTGGAACCCGACTTGCTGATCCGTCCGACCGTGCCGATTATCGAATTCAACGACGCGACGGGAACGCGCTGGAGGGTGTGGAGCACGCTTCCGTACTACACCACCGGCCTCACCGGACCGATGCAGCAGGGATGGCTGACCTTCGAGTCGGGGGATGATCGCCGCCGACTCGCGCCGATCCCCGACGGTTGGGAGCGCGCGAGCGATGAACAGCTGCGCGCCTTCTGCTCCCGTGCCGAGCGTCTCACGCGCACGCCGATCACCGGAACCTTCCGCGTCGAGCCGCGCGACCGGTAGCACCGCCCGCACCGGCCCTCCGCGTTAGTCCTCTCGAGCTTTCTCGGTGATGTCCGACCGGCGGCGCCGGTGCGGGGCGCTCTCCGCGCGTCCACAGAGCTCGCTGAGCGCGATCTCGTCCACGCTCTGCCAATCTTCGGGAATCGGCGCGAGCCGCCGCGTCTCGTCGCCGCATTCGAAGGTGAGCCAGCCGTGCGCGAACGCGGCGCGCACCGCGGCTTTGCCGACGCGCGTCGATGGGTACACCGCGAACACGAGCCACGTCCGTCCTTCTCCATCGGTGAAGGAGCGCGACGATGTCGACTCGGCGTCGGGGGCCGGCGCGGAGATGCGCCGCCGCTCGCCGCGCAGCCGGCGGCGGACCGAGATGACTTCCTTCGCTGCTTCGCCCGCGATCGCGAGCACTTCCTCGACTCGAATCAGCTCGCCGGTATTCGCTCGCGTGAGATCGGTGCCGCACGCCTCGGTCAGAGCCGTGCGCAGCGTCGCGGTTGCACGGGCAAGCGTCGGCTCGAGCTCAGCGAATGTCGGCGCTTTCGCTCCCTGCTCGAGCGGTTCTTCGGCGGCGTTCTGCATCAGTCCTCCGGTTCAGCACGTCAAGCGGCCCGCGATCTCACGGGCAGCAATCTCCTGTGCACCCGGCATACCAAACATCTGTGACGCGCGCCGCGTTTCTCGAGCGGCCGCGGCGTCAGGCCGCGGCGATGCGCTGCCTAGACCGACGCTCGGATTCGGGACGCCGTTCGAGCCACAACGTGAAGACGGCGCCATGCGGCTGCCGCGGCTCGAAGGTGACTTCGCCGCCGAGCAGGCGGGCGATGCGGCGGCTGATCGCCAGCCCAAGGCCGTTGCCCTGCGCGCCGCTCTCGCTGCGCACGCGAAAGAATTCCTCGAAGAGCCGCGGACGCAGCTCCTTCGGAATGCCGGGGCCGTCGTCGGCGACGCGCACGCCGATGCGCTGATGCCCCACCGACTCGCGGTCGTGCGCGATCGATACTTCGACCGCGCCGCCTTCCGGCGTGTACTTGATCGCGTTCGATATGAGATTACTCAACACCTGCCGGACCCGGCGCGGATCGGTGACGACGGGCGAGCTCTCGCCGCGAAAGGTCATCGTCAGGTGCCGCTCGACGGCCCACCCGCGGTGATCCTCGACCGTTTCGCCGGCGATCGTCGCGAGGTCCGCCTGCTCGTACTCGAGCGCCAGGCCTCCGCTGTCCGCGCGCGCGAGCTCGAGGAGATCGGTCACCGTATCGACGGACTGTTCGACGAGCCGGCGAATGCGCTCGACCATCTCCCGCTGGGTCTGCGGGATGTCGCCGACGATCCCCTCCTCGAGCAGTTGCGCGTAGCCCAGTGCGGCGCCGAGCGGATTCTTCACGTCGTGCGTCACGCCGCGCAACAGCGCCGCACGCGCGTCGGCGGCGCGCAACACTTCGCGGCGCTGCGCTTCAGCCGCATCGGCGTAGCGCACGACCCGTGAGCCCGCCCAGATGACGACGACCACGGCGAGGAGCGCGATCGGTGCGAGCACGACCGCGAGGTCGACATTGACGGCCTCGATGCTCCGCGCTTCGGCGCGCCCGCGATCGGACACCGCGGCGAGGCTCGCATCCAGCTTCTCGGCGCGCGCAAAGATGTCTTTCGCTCGCGCGATCGTCAGGCTGTCGTTGATGCTGCCGCGTGGACGGATGTCCCACTCACGAATCTGCGTCCTGAGCTCGTCGAATTCGTCGGCCAGGGGAGGGCTGAGGCGCTGCAGGATGCCCGCGAGCTCACGCGCGTCGTCGCGCATCTGCGCGTCGGTCGCGACGCCGAGCGTATCCGACGCTCCGAGCGCGCCGCGCAGCAGCCGGCTCGCGAACCCCGCTTCGAGGTCGTTGAGCAGAACGCGACCGCGCTCGCTGCCGTTGTTCACGCGATCGCGCACCTCCGACACCCGTTGCTCGACGACGATCGGCGTTACGAGCAGCACGATCAGCGCGAGGATGACGAACGACAGCGGCGTCCACCACATGCGGTTCAGATGCTTCACGCGAAGTCCTCGTCACCACCCTGTAAAGATCCTACGGCGCGTGCGCGCACGGTGTTGCCCGCTTGCCGCGCAATGTTGCGAGGCGCGCGTTTTGCGACGATCCACGGGCCCAGCGGCTCGCATCGTCGCCGTCACCGAGGAGAGAGAATGCAACCGACGACCGCGGCACACTTGCTCCAGGATCTGTACCATGCCAATCCGGCCATGCGTGATACCGTGGCCGCGGCTGCCGCGATCCAAATGGATCGCGCACAGGCGGCCACGGAGGGGGTGTTGCGGCTGACCCTCATGGAGCAGTTGCGGCTCGCCGAGGCAGTGCTCGTCATCGCACCGGCGCACGCGCGCCGCGCGATGCGTCTACGCAGTCAGGTCCTTGCCGCGCGCAGCTACGAGCTCCGTGAGGTCGAAGTACATCTCGAGACACCGGCCGAACGCTGGGAACGCTCCGCTGCGCTGCGCCGGTGAGCTCTCGTGTCTGAGGTCGTCTCCATGGGCACTCGCCGCTACGCCCTCGAGATCGCGGCGCCGCTGACGCGCCGTTTCAAGATGCGTCTCGAGCGTGCGGTGACGCATGCAATCCTCAATCCGACGCGCGCGCTGCCGACATTGCGCCGCGCCGTGCTCTCGGCGACAGCGCAGCTGCGGGCCCAGGGACTCCGCGACGACGAGATTCGAGAAGTCTTCACCCGGCTCATCGAGGACGTCGCGCGCGAGAAAGCGATCGACGCCACGTCCATCGTCTCCGGACATCCGCGCTGGTTCGACCTCACCGCGCGCGTCCTCGTCTGGACGGAGACCACGGGCGGCCCGATCATTCGCGACGGGCCGCCCGACCGATCTCAGGGCTGACGCTTTCGCGTCGTATCGCGGGTCGTATCCGTCGGATATGGCGTCGACGTCGCGCCGGTGGCTCCCGGCGTCGTCGCGCCTGGTGCCGCCATGCCCGGCGCCGCGGCGCTCGCGCCCGGCCCCAGACCCGAGCCCGGGCTGACCGAGCCGGCGGCGGAATTGTTCGGCATACCGGTGGTGTCTCGGGCGTTGTTCGGTCCGTTCCTGCACGCGGCGAGCGCGACGGCGGTCGCAGCCAACGCCGTGATCACGTACGGTTTCACAGAGCCTCCTCGAAAAGACGGTCGTGGAGGCCCGTGGGGTGCAAGGAATATGCGCCGCGCCCGTCGTCAGCCCCGAACGGGGCGTATCGCGATGGTGCAACGCGATACGCAGATCAACCGGTCCGCCTCGTCGACGATGCGGATGTCCCAGACGTGCGTCGTTCGTCCAACGTGGATCGGCAGCGCCGTCGCGGTATTGCCCTGCAATTTGAGCGGGCGCGCCAGGTA
>CBHWBX010000244.1:0-6968 GCA_966111935.1 uncultured Gemmatimonadaceae bacterium | reverse complement strand
GGCCACCGCCGCACATGCACCTGCGATGATGAGGCTGCGTGCTGCGCGATACATGGGACTTTCCTCCACAGACGCAAATGGTGAAGACCCGGGATCTCCGGGTTTTCTCAGCGGCCCGCGCAAGTTCCATACGCGCCACGATCAGAATTTTGCATGCACCATGAACGGCCGAGCCGGCTAACAGTGGAACGTGAGCCTCGTCACATGGTACGACTTGATGTCGCCGTTTCCCTCCCGCTTCCACGAGCGCATGCTGTCGATGAATCGCCGGAAGATCCGCAATTATTTCGTTATGGCCGCCTCCGCGATCGCCGCTTCGCTCGAAGCGCCGCGCATCGCGCATGAGCCGCTCGCGTTCGCGAGCGCCGACCTCACCGGCGCGCCATCGATGATCGCGGGCGCGGTGACGAAGGTGGCGAACGCCGTGAGCGGGAAGCACGTGGGCTTCGACACGAACGTCTATCCCGGTGATCGCGCGATGGACGCGTGGAAGCAGTCCGGGGAGTACGAGTGGGTCGGCTACTACCTCGGCGCGCCCTGTCACTCCGACAACACGTGGCTCGGAAAGCGCGCGCGTCTCGTCGACAACGGCTGGGGGCTCGCGGTGATCTACGTCGGCCAGCAGACGTGGGGAAAGAGCTACGGCCCGGTGACGACGACGAAGAAGGTGCGCGTCCGCACGAAGACGAAGAGCGGAAAGCACAAGTACGTCACGCGCACGATGAAGCGCACGTCGCGGATTCCCGTCGCGACGAGCGACGACGGACACTGCTCGGCGTCGTTCGTGAACGGCGCGCAGGGAACGATCGACGCGCGCGACGCGATCGCCGCCGCGGCGCGCGAAGGATTCCCGCGCGGCACGGTGGTGTTCCTCGACGTCGAGTACATGACGTCGGTGCCGCAGCGGATGCGCGATTACTATCGCGCGTGGACGAAGGAAGTCCTCGCCGACGGACGCTATCGCGCGGGCATGTACGCACACACCCGCAACGCGAGCGTGATCTACGACGACGTCAGTGACGTCTACGACTCCGCCGGCGTCGACGGCGATCCGCCGTTCTGGATCGCCGGCACCGGCGGCTTCTCACCCGATCGCGCGCCGACGGATGTCGGTCACCAGTTCGCGATGGCGTGGCAGGGACTGCTCGACGTGACGCGCACCCACAACGGCGTGAAGCTCCCCGTCGACATCAGCGTCGCATCGGTTCCGTCGCCGAGTCTGACGCAGTAACGCGCTAGTACGCGCGCGCCGGCGTCGCGTGTTTGATGAACACCACGCCGTCGTAGTTCGTCGGAAAGGAGACGGGCGTCTCGAAGTTTCCGGGAATGAACGAAGTGTAATACTCGGAGATGAGACGGATATTGCGCGGGCCCTTGAGCCAGCCGCCGGCGGCGTCGCTCGGCGTCGTCCGGAGATCGAGCCAGTAGCCGGCCGCGGTCGCGCGCTGGAACACGTCCTCATAGGTGCCGACCGCAGGAAGCGCGAGCGTGGCGTTCGTCATGCTCGGCAGCTCCCCCGGCGCACCGGCACCGCGACCACCAGGCACTCGCGCGCGAACGACGCCGTCGCCGACAGTGAAGGCGATCGCGCGATACCCGGTGTTGAGCCGCTGCCCGAGCGGCACGCCGGTCTGCACCGTCGTCTTCTCGAGGGTGAGCCGTCCGGCTTCCACGTCGCCCCCCCAGAGCACCAGACGACCGGTCGCCCCGAGCTGGTTCAGCAGGAACATCACGTGCTCGGCGTTCCCTTCCTGCCGCGGCAGATGGCGAAGCCCGACGCTCACGTGATGCTGAATCAGCCGCGCCATCGCTTCGGCGTAGCTGAGCGTCGCCTGCTGCGACGCCGGCGCGCGGCGATGCAGCGCGATCACGCTGTCCATCGCCTGGGTCGTCGCCGGACCGCAGGCCGCCCAGAAGGTGCTGTCGGCCGCGCGGCCTTCGAGTCCCCAGTGCGCGCCTTCGTTCATCGCGACGCACGAATACCGCTGCGTGAGCCATGACTTGAGCGGCGCGCCGAGGATCGAATCGGAGAGCGTCGTGATCGTCTGCACCGCATGCGCGGCCGTCGGAATCTCGAAGCCGTACACGCCGACCTGCTTCGTCGGATTGCTCTTGTTCCACGCGCGGAGCGCTTCGATCAGCGCAGCCGTCTCGCGCGTCGCGATGCGCTCCGACCCCGGGGGATTGAGCGTGCGCAGCATCCGGCGCAGATCGCCCGACCCGCCGCGCACATAGCGATCGACTTCCATCGCGTCGGCCATCGACGCCTGGAGTGCGATGCCGCGCACACCCGAGTCGGCGAGCGCGAGCAGCGCGCGGCGCATGATGTACGGAAACTCGTGTGTCCCTTCGACCAGCTCACTGAAGCCGATGATCCGCGCGCCCGCGGTGAGCGAGAACAATCGCGCGCGCTCGTCGGCGCTCGCGACGGAGTCGCTCGGCGCGAACGGACCGGTGTGCGTCTGGACCCATCCCAACGCGGCGATCGCGGAATCGCTGAGTGGCGGAAGCGTCGGAGGCGGAAGCGGCGGCGCTTTGTGGCAGGCAGCGAGTGCGGACGTGATCGCGAGCGTGAGGAGCGGGAGGTATTTGCGCATGGTTCGAGAAATGGTGGATCCCAGGTCTTCGTTAAGCAACACCTGAAGCGTCCGCTACCCCGCCCGCCGTCGTACGTTCGGACGCTTCGTCGAGCAATGCATCGAGCTCGCGGCCGGCGATCGTCGTCGCACGATCGCGCAGCCGCAGCCGCGTGAAGGTTCGGCGAATCGTGAGGTCCGGGACGTCGAGCACCGCGATGCGACCGAGTGCGAGCTGGTCGGCCGCGGCGGCACGCGAGACAACGGCAAGTCCGAGTCCCGCCGCGACGGCCTGCTTGATTGCTTCGGTTCCCCCCAGTCGAATCGTGTTCACGAGCCGGATCCCGCGTGCGGCGAGCGCTTGCTCGGTGACGACGCGCGTCCCCGAGCCGGGCTCACGCACGAGGAACTGTTGCTCGGTCAGCTCGCGCGCCGCGACGGCGCGCGCGACGAGAGGATGATCGGCGGGGGCGATGACCACGAGCTCGTCGTCGCGCCACGGGATGACGTCGACCCGCGGATGCGAGACCGGACCTTCGACGAGCGCGACGTCGACGCGCGACTCGAGCAGCAGACGCAGCACCGCGCGCGTGTTCGTGCTCGCCGTCTGGATGCGCACGCGCGGATGCCGGCGGTGGAACCGTCCGAGCACAGGCGGCAGCAGATAGGTGGCGATGGTCGTGCTCGCGGCGATGCGCAGAACGCCGCGCTTCAGTCCACGCAGCTCGCGGAGCTCACGCTCGGCCATCCGTTCGACGCCAAAGAGCTCACGCGCCCTTTCATATAGGAGGTGGCCGGCCGTGGTCGGACGCACCGATTTCCCCGACCGGTCGAGCAAGCGAAGATTGGTCTCTCGCTCCAACTCCTTGATGGACTTGGAGATAGCCGGTTGGCTGACCCGCAGGGCCGCCGCCGCGCGGGTGAACCCGCCGTGCTCGACGACTGCGGCGAAGAGGCGCAGATGGTGAAGGTTCATCGTCCATAATATTAGGTTATGGATCGATGAGAACAATATACTGGCTTTATATGTAGCCGTCCGCGACAATGCGATCATGGCTAGTCGTATCAAACCACTGATCCCCGGGATCGCCGCCTCGCTCGTCGTCACGGCGTTGGCGATCGTCCTCGGCCGGGGCGAGGAAGCTCTGCTCGGACGGCCGATCATCGAGCCGCTGGTGCTCGCGATCCTCGTCGGGATGTTCGTGCGGACCTGGCGCGGCAAGCGCGAGCGCGAGGAGCCCGGCGTGCGCTTCGTCGCCAAGCCGGTCCTCGAGGCGGCGGTCTGCATTCTCGGCGCGACGATGGACGTTCCGCGGCTGTTCGCGTCGGGACCGATGCTCGCGATCGGCATCGTCCTGCTCGTGGTGCTCGCGCTCAGCGCCGGCTACACGATCGGACGCATCGCCGGACTGCCGTCGAAGCTCGCGGTGCTCGTCGCGTGCGGCAACGCGATCTGCGGCAATTCGGCGATCGCGGCTGTCGCGCCGGTGATCAACGCCGAGCGTGAGGACGTCGCGGCGTCGATCGCGCTCACCGCGGTGCTGGGCGTCGTCGTCGTGCTCGGACTGCCGCTGCTCATGATTCCGTTGCACTACAGCGAGTATCAGTACGGCGTCCTCGCCGGGCTCACCGTGTACGCGGTGCCGCAGGTGCTCGCCGCGGCGTTCGCGGTGAGCGCGCTGAGCGGTCAGGTAGCGACGGCGGTGAAGCTCGCGCGCGTTCTGATGCTCGGACCGGTGGTGACGTTCTTCGCGCTGCGCAATCGTCGCGACGACGGCGGCACCCACCGTCTGACATCCCTCGTCCCGCCGTTCGTGATCGGCTTCATCGTGCTGGCGACGCTGCGCTCGCTGCACGTGATCCCCGACGGCGCGGCGAACGCGGCGAAGCTCGTCGCCGGCTGGCTGACGATCGCCGCGATGGCCGCGCTCGGACTCGGCGTCGACCTGCGTTCGGTGAAGCAGGTCGGCGCGCGAGTGACGATGGCCGTCGCGGGATCGCTGATCTCGCTGATGGTGCTGGCGGTGTGTTTGATTCGAGTGCTGGCGTTGAAGTAGCGCTTCTTGGCGCAGTACTTAGCAGGTTCGCTCGCGTCTGACGACGCGAGCAAAGCGCGCCGATCCGGCTATCAATCTCTGTCCCCGTGACGATCATGATCCTCATGCCCGTCATGATCGCGATCCTCGAACGCGCGCAGCGAAGCGCGGATGCGATTCGAGATCTGCGCGGCGAGCGTCGGCGACGTGGCGATCGTGTTCGGGTCGATCAGCGAGCCGTCGGAGTTCACCAGCCAGCCCTGCACGGGGACCGCGACCGTGATCGAGGCCGGCGTGCTGTCCGAGACGACGAGCGGCGTCGAGAATTCGATCTCGCTCTTCACCTTCACGGGCAGCGTGACGTCGAATGCCTTGCCGTCGTAGGTGCCCTTGAGCTGGACCTGCGAGACGCGCACTTCGATCTCACGGTAGGTGCCGGCCGGGATCGTGTTCGCCGGAACGGTGACGACATTGCCGGCGACCGGCAGGTCGAGCGTCGTCGGACCGATCTTCAGCTTGCCGCACGATTCGCGGGTGACGGTCGTGTTCGAACGATCCTCATCGTCATCCTCGTCATCGTCGCAGGCGGAAGTGGTCGAGCGCTTCAGCTCGGCGCGGGCCACGGTGAGCGATACGGTCGAGAGATCGAGCGTGTGCGCGCCGACGGTGACCGGGACGACGGAGGCGTTCGCCGAAGTGCCGTTCGTCGCGACGAAGCCGAGTCGAGCCGAGCCGTTGGGTACGCCGGTGGCATCGCCAGAGCAGGCGGCGGCCGCAATGAGCGTCGTCGCGATCGCGAGGCGCGGGATGGAACGAAGTGGCGTGGAGCTGTGCTGCATGGTGCTTCTTCTCCGCTTCAGGTTGGTCGAGCGCGTTGGTTCACGCGTCGACAAACTGTTGCACCACGCGCGCCGCGATCCTGTGGCCTGCGTCACGCAGGCGAATCGAATCGCGGCGACTTCGCTGATTTTTTTTCCAACTTCGAGCGCGGGAACTCGCTCGCGCCTGGCCGGATTGGTCAGGGCGTGAACGACGAGACTCTGCGAACCATCATCCATCGCGCCGTGCGCGAGATGGTGGACCGGTGCGACGGCAACAAGAGCGACGCGGCGCGTCGGCTCGCGATCTCGCGAACGCGCTTACAGCGAGTGCTCGCTAGCGCCTCGCGGGATCACTCGACGGCGGCGTCTTCCCTTCATTCGCCTTCAGAGCAGCATTCAGCATGAGGGCGATGATCTCGACGCGCGATTCATTCGAGAATCCGTAGTCGAGCACGACGGCGCCTTCGGGCAGTTCACCGCCGAGGATGTCGGCCGCGGCGGTGGTGAAGGCCAGCGGCGCGTCGGGCGGGAGGTCGCTCGACTTGAACTGCTCGATGACCATCGCGCGAAGATTGGTCATCCAGCGGCCACTGTCGGCGGCTTCGATGAGCTTGCGCGCGTACCGTTCGTCGGTGCCGACCAGGTAGACCGGGCCGCGACCGAGCTCGGCGCGCAACGTTCCCGCGTAATCACGTCCGGCGGTCACGACGATCACCGGCAGCTCGTACTCGGCGCCGAGTCGGCGCGCTTCCGCGGCATGGAAGGTCGTCGTGACGATGAAGTCGGACGCGCTCAGGCGTTCCGCGATCGCCTCGGGACCGAGCGCACCCAGCTCGAGCCACGTGGTCGACAGCCCGAATTCCTCGCGGAGATTGCGCGCCATCCAGAGGATCTGGTCGGCGTTGCATTCGAGGCATGCCGCAGTGAGCGACGCAGCGCTCATTGCCGAGCTCAGCGTATGGCCCAAGGCCACCGGCGCGACCCCGCGAGCGTAGCCCTGGAGGAACATCTCGGACATCCAGCGGGCCGCGCCTGGAAGCTGCGGCGCCGTGTGCGGATCGACCGAGACGTAGATCCCGGAGCGGGGACGCATGTCGACGATGCCGTCCCGCTCGAGCTCGCGATACGCGGCGAGCACGGAGCGTTGATCGACGTCGAACTCGGCCGCGGCCGCTCGAAGGCTGGGAAGACGGTCTCCGGGCCTGACGAGACCGAGGTGCATGCCCCACTGGATGCGACGGCGCAACATCGCAGCGACGTCGGCCTTACGAAATCGATTCACGCGCCGAAGGTTAAGCGGTCGCGTGGTCCCTTCAACTTTATCCACCGTGTCTCTACAGCACTTTTCGCGCGCCCTTTCTCTCTGCTTCCAGAAGCGGAGCGGTCGCCGCGAAATCAGTTGATCAGAATTGAACCCTTCCTGCTGCGTCGCAGGGGTTCCAGTGATACGCCTGAGCGTCAAGGCGTGTTCCCATCGGACGGTTCTTTTTTCTTCGGAAAGCGGCAGTAGTAGCCGATTTGTAAACATCTGCTTC
>CBHWBX010000243.1:0-6988 GCA_966111935.1 uncultured Gemmatimonadaceae bacterium | reverse complement strand
CAATTCGCCCGCGGCTGATTGCACGCGGCCGGCGGCGGTGTCGGCCAATGCGCGCGCGCTGTCGGCGGTGATGCCGCGCTGCGCGGCCTCGCTGCGGATGCGGTCGGCCGCGCGCTGTGCGTTCGACTGCACGGTACCCGGCTGCAATGCGAGGTCGCCGGCGGCCTGGCCCGCGACGGGGCCTGCAATCTGGCCGGCCGCGCCCACGACGCTGCCGGTGAGATTGCCGACGAGATTGAGAGCGCCGCCGAACATGCGTCCCGCGGTGCTGCCGACGAGCCAGGCGGTGAGCATCAGCGAGAGCGCCCAGACGAGTGTGCCGTGGACGAAGCTCTCGAATCCACTCCGCACGGCCGCGAGCCGACCGGCGATCATGCCGCCGAAGAACAGCGTGGCGATGAGGACGACGAGCGCCCAGATCGCGACGCCCATTCCGACGCTTTTCGCGGAGCCTCCAAGCGCGCTGAAGCCGACGGCGGCGCCGAGCACGGCGAGGACGATCTGGAGTCCGGTCGCGGCGACGAGCCCTGCCCACACGGCGCTCCAGCGCACGCGTGCAAACGGATTCTCCCACGCGGTGCGGTCCGAGATGACGGGCGGTGGGGATTCGAGACTGGCCATGGTGCGCCTCCAAGAAAACAGTTGGCTCGCGCATCGCCTTTCGCAGGGCGCGAGCTGAAAGGCGCCGCCGCAGCAACCGACGTGCCCCGAACGTGCCGGTGAGACGCACGTCCAATACGGCGAACAACGGTGCGACGAAGCGAACGCGAGCCAGAGCTCAGGCGCCGAGCGACCCCGCCCCTTCCGTGAATTCCTTTGGCCGCTCCTGCGATGCCGCATTGAGGGCCTGCTGCACACCCGCCGCATCCTTGTCGGTGCCGTAGACCGGTGTCCCGGGCTGCTGACGCCAGGAGTCGTCGAGACCACCGGCGTCGACGGGATCGAAGCCCAGCTCATCGACGAGCTGCATCACGACCTTCTTCGCACGAGGGTCGTCGCCGGCGACGGGAAGGGCGATGCGGTCGGTCACGCCTTTCGGCTGGCCGCGCTCCATGAGGTGGCGCGCGTAGATGTTGTTGAACGCTTTGATGACGGGACGGCCGAGCTGCTGCGAGACCCAGCGACTCTCGGTCGTTCCCGATTCGATCGCGTCGATGCGGCCGTCGCGCTGCTGCGGATAGTAGTTGCCGGTGTCGATGACGACGGTCTCCGGCGAGACGCTCGCGAACAGATCGCGCGGAAGCCTGGAAATGCTCTTCTCGGGGATGGTGACGATCACGACGTCCTTGTCGCGCACCGCTTCCTCGACCGTGACGGCGTGCGCGCCGGTCTCTTTCGCGAGCGGCGCAAGCGTCTCGGGGCCGCGCGAGTTGGCCACGGACACGTCGTAGCCGAGTTGGCGGAAGCGCTTCGTGAGCGTACCGCCGATGTTCCCCGCGCCAATGATGCCGATCTTCATGCGGTCCCTCGCCTTCGCGGGTCGTCGTTGATTGGGCGGACAACGACGAGGCGACCGCGAAGCTCGTGCCGCGCGGTCGCCTCGAAGCGTTCAGCTACTGCCGAACCGGAATGCCCTGCGTTGCCTGGACGTTGACCGAAGAGCCGGCCGGAATGACCGCCGGACCGTTGTCGCCATTGCCGAGCGAGATCACCGCACCCGCACCCGCGCCGAGCAGGCCGCCGGTGATGATGCCGGCCGCATCCGCTCCGGTGAGGACCGCGCCGAGCGCTGCGCCGGCGACGCCGCCGATGGCGGTGTTACGGATCGTCTTGTTCGACGCACCACGCGCATTCTCGACATGGACGTCGTGGATCGACGCGGCGTACGGGTAGGTCCGCCCGTTCATGCGCAACTGTTCGACGTTCAGACGAATGACGTTGCGCTCGCCCGGAACTTTCGCCGAGTGCACGCCGGTGACGACGCCTTCGAACATCGCGCCGACCGGGATCGCCACCGAGCCATCCTGGGCGTGCACCGCCTGCGTGACGGTCGCGGTGAAACGGTCGCCTTCACGGTTGTCCGTGGAGATCGACTGGTTGAAGCGGGCCATCGCCATCGTGCCCGCGGGGATGAAGAAGCGATTCGCCGGAGTGGCGGGCGCGAGCTCGCCGGCCGCCGAACTGACCTTCGTGCTGTGTGCGCAGCCGGCGATCGCGCCGCCGCTGATGAATGCCGTGATGATTAGAGTTTTATGACGCATTTTCTCCTCCTCTGCTGATGCGCCCGTACCATATCGGGCAAGAGGCACGCCGATGCTCGTGCCTGACGCCGTCAATGGCACCATGGTCGGAGTGAACTGCATCGTCGCGCCGACGGCGATGATATCTGGGCGACCAAGGGTGGTGATTTCACTGTCCTTCCGATAGCGTTCCGCCATGCGCCGCGCGTTCCGCTCGCTCGACCGATCACGACGCCTCGTCGCCGGCCTGTTCACGGCCGTCGTCTGGATGTTGTCGGTCGCGCAGCGTCCGTCGCCACTCGGCGGCGAGCGGCATGAGCTCGAGCCGGATCGCGCCGTGTTCGCGCCGGCGGTCGTGGCCAACGTCCATCTGCTTCGTGGATGCGACGAGGGGTGCGCTCGTCATCCGTCGCAGCACCCGGTTACCGCCGAATCGGCGCTCGCGGTGCGCCCGACGCTGGCGTCTCGCGCTCGGACCGCCGCGTCGCCACGCGACGCGCGCGACCACGGGAGCTGGCATCGCACCGCGCCGCACGACGCGACGGCGCCACCTCGGTCTCGCTGACCCTTACCGACGCGATCCGCGCGTCACCTTCCAACCCACATCAGCGAGAAACGAATGTCACGTGCATTTTCTGCGCGTCGGACGAGCACGTCCGTCGCCCTGTCCCTTCTTGTCTTCAGCTTTGCCTGCCGTCGTGCCGCGGCGCCGGCGACGCCCCCCGCGCCGGTCGAGCAGAGCGCGGCCGAAGCGCCGGCTCCCGCGCCCGCGAACGATGCTCCGCCCGCGCCGGCGACGAATACCGTCGCCGAAGACGAGCGCCGCGCCCGTGCGCGCGCCCTGCTCGAGCAGGCGGTCTACTTCCAGTTCGATCGCTCGGAGCTCGATGCCGCGGCGCGGGAAACGCTCGACGCGAAAGTCGAGGTCCTCAACGGCGAGACGAGCTACCAGCTCCGCATCGAGGGACACACCGACGAGCGCGGGTCGGACGAGTACAACATGGCGCTGGCGATGCGCCGCGCCACGTCGGTGCAGCGATACCTCGCCAGTCGAGGTATCACGGTATCGCGCCTGGAGGTCGTGAGCCTTGGCGAGGAGCGCCCCGTCTGTAGGGAGACGGACGAAGCTTGCTGGCAGCGCAGCCGCCGCGCGGAGTTCGTGGTGCAGCCGTAGTCTTTTCAGCGGCGCGCAGGTGCGGTTCGCCTGCGCGCCGACCATCTTTCAGGCTGCCCCCTTTCCGTCGTCCAGTCTTCTGGTGTTCAGATGTCCGAGCAGCCGCCCCTCCTGTTCGTCCGCAATCAGGACGCCGACGATTCGCGCGCCTTCGCCGGCGAGATCGCCGAGCGCTTCTTCACGATGTCGATCGACATGCTCTGCGTGCTCGGCTTCGACGGATATTTCCGGCGACTGAGTCCGGCGTGGGAGCGCGTGCTCGGCTTCACGATTCCGGAGCTGAAGGCGCGGCCGTTCATCGAGTTCGTGCATCCGGACGATCGCGAGCGAACGCTCGGCCAGAACAAGGACGTGCGCGGCGGCGGGCAGGCGTTGGCGTTCGAGAACCGGTACCTGTGCAAGGACGGCACGCACCGCTGGTTTCTCTGGAACGCGACGCGCGACGAGTCACAGGGGCTCATCTACTCCGTCGCGCGGGACATCACGGCGCGAAAGGAAGCCGAAACGGAGCGCGAGCGCTTGATGGTCGAGCTCAAGGCGGCGCTCGCCGAGGTGAAGATGCTCCGCGAGATCCTTCCGATCTGTTCGTACTGCCGGAAGATCCGCGACGACGACGACTACTGGCTGACGCTCGAGGCGTACTTCGCGCGGCATACGAAGACGCGGTTCAGCCATGGGATCTGCCCGGACTGTTTGAAGACGTACATCGAGCACGCCGGGCGCTGATTTTGTCGTACGGACGGCAAGTGCAACTGCTTCAACGCAGAGGACGCAGAGGCGCAGAGGGTCGCAGAGGACTGCTAAACGGCGAAAAGAACAATCAATGAAACGGAACGGCGACTCCATTCTCGGAGTCGCCGTTCCCATTTCAAGGCAGTTTCGCTCTTGGAGCAGTTCCTCTGCGGCCCTCTGCGTCTCCGCGCCTCTGCGTTGAAGCAGTTGCACTTGGGAACCGCCACGAATGGCGGGGGTAATCAGTCGCCGTCCTCTCCACCCAAGAGGGATGCATGCGGCCGATTCGGCGCCTCGATCGATACGTCTTCGGTCAGTTCGCCCGACTGTTCCTCATCACCGCGCTGGGCTTTCCGCTCCTCGTCTTCATCAGCGACCTCGCGTCGCGGATCGAGGAGTACATGAATCGCGGAATCCCCAATCGGGATCTCGCGATGAGCTACGTCTACTGGATCCCGGACACGCTGTTCCTGGTGATGCCGGCGGCGGTCCTCATGGCCACGGTGTTCACCGTCGCGAACCTGACGAAGCACGCCGAGCTCACGGCGGCGAAAGCGTCGGGGATCAGCTTCTTCCGGATGATCGCACCGGTGCTGCTCGGCGCGGTCGCGGCGACGGGGCTCGACCTCGGGCTCGGCACCGTGGCGCCGGCGGCGACGCGCGAGCGAAGTCGTCTGCTGCACGAGTCGGCGGCGCTGGAGGGGACGACCCGGAGCAACTTCGCATTCGCCGGTGAGTTCGGACGCGTGTACAAGGCGTCGTTGCTGCGCACGGACTCAGGGACGGTCAGCGACCTGCAGATCGAGCGAAAGGGACGCGACGCGAACTATCCGACCTATGTGCTGGCGAGCAATCGGGCGACGTATGACCCGCGCCGTCATCGCTGGACGATCGGCGGGGGCGAGATGAACATCGTCGCCGACAGCGCGCGCACGATGACCGTCTCGTTCGCCGCGGCGCGCGACCGCCGGTTCGTCGAGCAGCCGTCGGAGCTGATGATGCGCGAGCGGCAGCCTCACGACCTGACATACGCCGAGCTGACGCAGACCATTCACTCCACCGAGCACTCGGGGGGCGCGGCGAACCTCCTGCGCGTCGAGCGGGCGCTCAAGCTCGCGGTGCCGGTGACGTGCATCGTCATCGCACTGTTCGGAGCGCCGCTGGCGACTAGCACGGAGCGCGGCGGCGCCGCGTACGGCGTCGCGGTGAGCCTCGCGACGACGATGATCTTCCTCGTGCTGATCCAGCTCACGCGCGCGATCGGGGCGAGCGGGATCGTATCGCCCGACGTCGCCGCGTGGATCCCGAACGCGGCCTTCGGTGCCGCCGGGATCGGGCTTCTGGCGCGCGTTCGGAGTTGACGGCCAATCTGGCGAGTCGCGCACCGGCACCGACTCGCGCGCCCGGTTGAGTTGGACGGTCACGTGATGAAAACGATTGCGGGATTGGAGGATTTAGGGGATAACGACAACCGCAACTACAATGGCAAGCGGCGAATCCCCTTAAAAAGGGTTTCGCCGTTTGGTTTCTCCGCAATCCTCAAAATCCCCATATCGTTTTCATTCCGTGTCAGTCCAGCCCACGGGGCGCAATTCACCGTGCCGGTGCGCGACCCACTGTGCTACCTCCTCGCGCGCGCACCGAGGTGATGATAGAATCGAGGATGCGCACTCGAACTGTTCTCCTCGCCGCGCTGGTGCCGCTCCACGCGCTCGCCGCGCAGGCCGATCCCGCCGCGACGATCCGCGCGCGGCTCGACTCGCTGCACGCGCACGGAACGTTCTACGCGAAGCAGCTCTCCACCGGACGCGAGATTGATGTGCGCGCCGACGAGCCGATGAACACGGCCAGCGTGATCAAGATTCCGGTGATGGTGCTCGCGTTCCGCGATGCCGATGCCGGCCGGCTGAGTCTCGACGAGCGGTATACGATCCGTGCCGAGGACGTGCGCGGCGGCACGGGGCTGCTGCGCACATTCGCCGCCGGCGTGCAGCCGACGCTGCTCGATCTGATCACGCAGATGATCATCACGAGCGACAACACGGCGACGGACATCATGATCGGGAAGGTCGGGCTCGAGCGGGTGAACCGTTTGCTCGATTCGCTCGGCTACAAGGACACGCGGCTGCGGATGACCGTGGGTGACGTCTTCCGCGCGCAGCAGCAGTATCGTCCCAAGCTCGCCGACACGTCGGCGTCGGCGCGGTCGATGGCGTTCGTGCTCGACTCGACGCAGTGGCTCGGCCGCACGACGGCGCGCGAGATCGCACGGCTGCTCGAGCAGATCGAGCGCGGGCAGCTGGCGAGCGAGAAGTCGACGCAGAACATGAAGCGCATCCTGCGGTCGCAGCTCTACACCTCGCGCCTGCCGCAGCGCGTGCGCTTCCAGGTCGCGATGGGACACAAGACCGGCGACTGGCCGCCGATCCTCGGCAACGACGTCGGGATCATGTACGCGCCGTCCGGGCCGATCGTAATGGCGGTGTTCACGAACGGCAACACCGGCTCGTTCTTCGATCTCGAGGCGACAGAAGGCTGGATCGCCGATGATGTATTGAAGGCGTGGGGGAGGTAGGAGATTAGGGCAACAGCTTCAACGCAGAGGACGCAGAGACGCAGAGCTCCGCAGAGGACTGCAAACGACGAAAGAACAGAAGAATGAATAAAAAAAGAACGGCGACCCACTCTCGGAGTCGCCGTTCCTATTTCAAGGCAGTTTCGCTCTTAGAGGAGTTCCTCCGCGAACCTCTGCGTCTCCGCGCCTCTGCGTTGAAAGCAGTTACGGTTCGACTCCCCTACCGCAGAACGGTGATTGGATCGACCCGGCTCGCCCGTCGCACCGGGACCAGCAGGGCGGCTCCCGCGCACACGAGCAGGACGATCAGCGCCAGCCCGATCGCGA
>CBHWBX010000242.1:0-6988 GCA_966111935.1 uncultured Gemmatimonadaceae bacterium | reverse complement strand
GTGATCCAGGACCGTGAGACCGCGACGATCTTCGGCATGCCGCAGGTCGCGGTCCAGCACGCGGGCGCGGATCGCGTCGCCCCGCTCGGGGAGATCGCCGAGGCGATCGGCGCGATGGTCGAGGAGGTCCGCCATGTTTCGTGACGGTCCCGAGCGCGTTCTCGTCTTTCGTGTGGGAGCGGAACGGTTTGCCGTGCGTCTCGCCGAAGTCGACGAGGTGATGGACGCTCCCGCGGTGCGTCCACTGCCGGACACGCGCGCGCCGATGCTCGGCATCGCGACGCTTCGCGGCGAGCTCGTGCCGGTCTATGATGCGCGGCCGCTGCTCGACCTCGAGGACGGGGCGGCCGAAACTGAGAGGAGCGCGATGCTCCTCTTCGCTCGCGGGGCGAAGCGCGTCGGGCTGGCGATCGACGACGTTTTCGATGCGATCACCGTCGAATCGGGCGACCTGCGCTCGGCGCCGGGGACGGAAGCCGCGGATGGAATTCTCGTCGGCGTCGTGCGCCGCGACCGTGACCTGATCGGAGTGTTGGACGCCGAAGCGCTGCTCGATGCGGCGATGGCGATGACGGACGGAGAGAGATCATGAAGACCGAACTCGTGAAGCTGGTCACGTTCCAGCTCGGAAAGGACATGTTCGCGGCCGACGTCTTTTCCGTCGAGCGCGTGCTGCGCTACACCCCGCCGAACTCGGTGCCCGACGTGCCCGAATGGATCGACGGCGTGATCGAGCATCGCGGCCAGGTGATCCCGGTCGTCGACATGCGCCGGCGGATCGAGCTGGCCGATCCGGAGATCACGCCCGAGACGCGCACGCTCGTTTTCACGACGAACGACGGATGGGTCGGCGCGATCGTCGACTCGGTGCACGAGGTCGCGGTGGTTCCGGCGACGTCGGTCTCCGCGCCGCCGAAGATGTTTCGCGGGCTCGCCGCCGAATTCGTGCGCGGGATCGTGAAGGTGCGCGAGCAGCTCGTCGTCGTGCTCGAAGTCGATCGCGTGCTCGCGAGCGACGCGCGCATCGCCTTCGAAGCGGCAATGCAATCGCAGGGGCTGGAGGCGGCGGCACGTGGCTGAGCGGTCGAGCGACGAGCTCCGCGCACGACGCGCGGCGCTCGCCGCGCGTTTGGATGCACCAGGTGCGTCAGCGGAGCTCGACGCCCTGAAGTCGGACATCGGCGCGCTGTTCAGGCTGGTCGACCAGGAGCTCGCCGAGCTCGCGTCCCTCAAGGAAGACGTGCTTCAGCTCGTCGAGAAGTGGAAGGGAGTCAAGGCCGCCGGCGCGGTACAGCCGTCGCTCGCCCCGCAGTTCTCAGGCGAAAAGCCGGTCGTCCACGCCGACCACATCGGCGCGTCGACGTTCATCGAGAAGGGATGGAGCCGCATCTCGCTCGGCGACTACGACGGCGCGGAGCTGGCCCTGAACAAGGCGCTCCTGCTCTCGCCGAACGACCCGCAGGCCGAGTCGCTGCTCGGCTGGGCGCTGATGCTCCAGGACAAGTTCGACGACGCGCTGCTGAACTTTCAGAAGGTGCTCGTCCGCGAGCCGCAGAACGCGCTTGCCCGCATCAACGTCGGGTACATCTGCCTCAAGAAGCGGATCTTCGGCGAGGCGATCGAGCACCTGTCGCGCGCCATCCGTCTCGACAACGACAAGAAGGCCACGCTCTACGCGCACTTCTATCTCGGCCTGGTGTATCTCGAGCGGGACATGTTCGAGGACGCCCAGACGTTCTTCCAGAAGACCCTCGTCCTCGGTCCGAATTTGATCGAGGCATATTACGAGCTGGGACGAGCGTACTGGTTCAACGGTCAGCGGGACGAGGCGATCGATACGTGGAAGGCCGGGTTCGCCACGAACAAGTTCAATCCGTGGGGAAAGCGCTGCGCGGAAGTGTTGAAGACCGTGGAGGAAGGCGGGGAACCGTAAGCGGATCGCGGATCGGGGAGCGGGGATCGAGATGGGCTGGGTTTCGGGCCCTCTTTTTCGCCGCGCTTCTGTTCTTCGCGCGATCCACGATCCTCGCTCCTCGATCCTCCGCGCAGGACGCTCCCGAGCGCCTCGATCGCGGTCGCTTCACCGCGGTGTTCTATCCGAGCGAGCGGACGTTGGCGAACAGTCTGCTCGAGGCGGCGATCCGGTCGGATTCGTTTCCCGGATTGCCGCGGCCGCGGCAGCAGGTGCTGCTGGCGATCGCCCCCGACAAGAAGACCTTTCGCGATTGGGTCGGGCCGGGTGCGCCGGAATGGGGCGCGGCGATCACCTTTCCGTCGTCGCGGCGGGTGATCATGCAGGGAAAGCAGGGGGGCGCCGAAGCGGGGGATCCGCGGGAGGTGTTCCGCCACGAGCTCGCGCATCTCGCGCTGCACGAGACGCTCGGCGACCTGCCGCCGCGCTGGTTCGACGAAGGGTATGCGAGCTTCGCGGCGCGGGAGTGGCGGCGCGAGGACGCGCTGGCGGCGAACTTCGCGCTCGTCCTGCGTGGCACGCCGACCTTCGACGAGCTCGACGCCGACTTCAACAGTGGCGCGACGGCGGCGGACAATGCCTATGCGCTGGCATATCGCGCCGTGGTGGAGCTGGCGGCCCTCGATCCCGAGCACGGCCTGTCGCGGTTCTTCGTGAACTGGCACGACCAGCAGTCGCTCGATCGCGCGGTGCGCGTGACCTACGGGATGACGCTGGCCGGATTCGAGAAGCTCTGGCAGCAGCGCACGCGGCGGCGCTACGGCGGGCTCGCACTGGTGAGCGACGTGACACTCGGCGGATTGGTGCTGCTGGTGCTGATCTTCCCGCTGTACATCGCCCGGCGGCGGCGCGATCGGCGGCGGATGGCGGCTCTGGTGGCGGCGGACGTCGCGGCGGAGAAGGCGGCGCGGGAGAGTCTTCTCGCGCTGTTGCTGGGTGGGGACGACGGGTCCGTGCCGGGGGATAAAACGTCCGACGGACCGCCGTCTTAATCGAGCGTTAATGCTGCGCTCATGAACGCGTAACTTCGCGTCGCAACGTTGCTTGACAGCATAAAACGTGAGGTCTACACTACAGACCTTATGGTCGATACGGAGACGACGTCTCGTACGCGAGGCGCGATGTGGTGGGGATTGGCCGCGGTGGTGATTCTCGCCGGCTTCGCCGATTTGTGGCGTGGGGGCGAGACGATCGCGCCCATTCTGCTCACGATTGGATATTGTGTACTTGTTCCACTCGCGATTCTGAAGTAACGCCGTTTTTTGCAGTCTGCTGGGCGTCCGAGCGACTCGGACTCGGGCGAATAGCTCAGTTGGTTAGAGCACCTGCCTTACACGCAGGGTGTCGGGGGTTCGAGTCCCTCTTCGCCCATTCGCAAGAACGTGAGCGCGCTTGCGGGTGGGGCGCGACTTCGATGAAGAGCGAACCCCACGGCCGGTACGGGGTAATTCTGTCCAACGTTTGGGAGGAAAGACCGTGATGTCAACGCAACGCCGCGCGGCATCGGCCGCTGGCATTCTGGCGCTGTCGCTCGCAGGTGCCGCTCCGCTGATGGCGCAAAGCCAGGCGCCGCTGCAGCGCGGCGGCCCGCCGAACTCGGATACCCCGTACATCCTGATCACGACGTTCCACAGCAGCGATCGTGATCTGGGCGTCAAGATGGCGGACGAGCTCCGCAAGCGCGTCTCGCAGGAGCACGGCGCGAAGGAGCTGTTCGTCATTCAGAAGAACAGCATCAACGGCACGCTCGAGGCTTCGGGCTACCGTCCGGATTCGGCGCTCAGCGCGTCGGATCTCATGGAGCTCGCCAAGCAGCTCCGCGGCGAGGAAGTGATCGACGGCACGATCGACAAGTCGGCCACGGGCGTGAAGGTCAACACCCGCCTTCTCGTCCGCTCGGGCCAGGCGACGCTCGCGCAGCCGCTCCCGCCGATCGACGTCAAGGACGTCGGTGAGGCGGCGAAGCAGGTCGAGCGTCAGATCAGCGATCTGAACAAGGTCCGCGGCGACTACAACACCTGTAAGAACTCGGCGCTCGCGGCGAAGTATGCCGAAGCGGCGGCTGCCGCGGCGAAGGGCATCGCGGCGTATCCGCAGGGCCTCTTCTCGCGCGTCTGCCTCCTCGGCGTCCTGACGGCGCAGAAGGCGTCGGCGGACTCGATCATCGCGGTCGCGAATGCGATCCGTGCGATCGACCCGACGTCGCAGATCGCGCTCGCCAACCTCGCCGACCAGTATCAGGCGAAGGGTGAGACGGAGAAGGCGATCGAAGCGCAGATCGCGCTCTACCGCGCCGACCCGACGAACACGCAGCTCGTTCGTTCGATCATCAACTCGCTCGCCACGTCCGGCTCGCCGGACCGCGCGATCCCGATGATCGACACGCTGCTCGTGAACAATCCGGGCGACCCGGAGATGCTCAAGACTAAGTGGCTGCTCCTCCTTCGCGCGAACAAGATGAAGGAAGCGCTCGCCGCCGGCGCCGAGTACGTGAAGGCCGACACGGCCGCCGCCACGGTCGATTACTTCCAGCGTCAGATCGGCGCCGCGCAGAAGGACAGCAACACCGCCGCGGTCGTCGAGCTCGCGGGCAAGGCCAGCGCGCGCTTCCCGAAGGATCCGAGCTTCAACCTCCTCGTCGCGCAGTCGCAGATGAAGGCGGGTCAGCTCCAGCAGGCGCTCGCCTCGGCCCGCAAGGCCGTCGAGGCCGATCCGAAGCAGTCGACGGGCTGGCTGCTGACGCTCGCGATCCAGAACCAGATGAAGCAGCCGGACAGCGCCCTTGCGACCGCGCAGAGTGCGATCTCGGCTGGCGTCTCGAAGGACACGATCGGCACGTACCTGCTCGGTGCGGTCGCCGGCCCGGCGCTGAAGAAGGCGCAGGACAGCAAGTCGCGCGAAGACTGGCAGGCGGCCCTCGAGGCGTCGCAGACGGTCGACAAGATCGCGGCGTCGACGCAGAGCGCCTTCTACGTGGGTGTCTCGGCGTTCAGCATCGCTGCCGACGCGCTCTCGGGCATCAACGAGCTCTCGAAGAGCACGAAGGCCGCGGACAAGGCCAAGGGCTGCGCCGAGACGAAGGTGATCGAAGACAACTTCGCGATCGCCCAGGAAGCGATGCCGCGCGGCGGCCGCTTCGATGCGGCGACGGCCGGCAACATCATGAACAACATCACGCAGTACAGCGCCTACGTCCCGCAGTTCAAGAAGGCGTTCGGCTGCAAGTAACAGCTCGGTCATCCTGAGCGAGGCGAAGGACCCCTTTCCACCGCGTGGAGAGGGGTCCTTCGGCGTTTCACGCCCTCAGGATGACCTGCTATTCGGCCTCATCGCCGGGCATGTGGGCGACGTGCACGTAGAGATCGCGCGAGCGCGCGCGGTAGTGCAGCCGCTTCGCGTTGCTCATCTCGCCGTCGACGTTCACGGCGATCGGATCGCGCCCCTCGATCTCGACGTGCTTGAGCTGGACGTAGTGCACGCCCGGATGCCCCACGTGCTCGCCGCGCTTCACCTTGAGCACCGTGCGCGCGAAGTCGCCGCGCGACATCCCCTCGACGATGCAGAGATCGAAGTACCCGTCGTCCGCCGACGCCATCGGCGTGACCATCGTGCCGCCGCCCGTCGAGCGGGTGAGCCCCACGGCGAACATCAGGAACTCCCCCTCGTACGAGAAGCTGTCGCTCGTGAAGCGCGCGTAGTTCGGCTGGAAGTCGGCGAACTTGCGGATGCCCGTGATGGCGTAGGCCATCGCGCCGAGCGTCTCCTTCGCCTGCGCCGGCGTCTCGGCGGTCGCCTCGGCGCCGATGCCGCCCGTCGAAACGTTGAGAAAGCGCCGGCCGTTCAGCGTCGCCGTGTCGAATCGCCTGGCCTTGCGTTGCAGGATAACATCCATGGCATGATCGGCGTCGGCGGGAATTCCCACCTGTTTCGCGAAATCGTTGGCGGTGCCGAGGGGGATGATGCCGAGCGGAACGTCGAAGCCGTCGAGACCATTCACGACTTCGTTGATCGTCCCGTCGCCGCCCGCCGCGGCCACGACGTCGACACCGCGACGCGCGGCGTCGGCGGCAAGATGTGTCGCATCACCCGCTTCATACGTCACCAACGGCTCGACGTAGTGTCCCTTCTCCCGAACCCAACTCACGAGATGGCGAACGTCTTCACGGCCCGCGCGAGCTCCGTGGACGACGAGCGCGATATGCTTTCCGGTGGTCATGTCGTTCGATAGCGCATATCACGCGCCTGTGCTCGCCAGCGAGGTCATCGAGCTGTTGCGGCGGGCTCGGCAGGTCATGGATGGAACCCTTGGCGGCGGCGGGCACAGCCTGGCGCTGCTCGAGGCGGGCGTCGAGCGGGTGATCGGCGTCGATCGCGACCCCGACGCCCTCGCGGCGGCGAGTGAGCGGCTGCACGCATACCACGAGGCCGGACGCTTCCTCGCCGTGCAGTCGAACTACGCGTCGATCGACGAGCAGCCGGCGCTCGACGGGATCACGTTCGACGGCATCCTGCTCGACCTCGGCATCTCGTCGCACCAGATCGACGAGACGGCGCGCGGGTTCAGCTTCCGCCCCGGTGCGCGGCTCGACATGCGCATGGGGACGGACGCGCCCGCTGACGCGGCCGACATCCTCAACGACGAGGATGAGCAAATGCTCACGTCGATCTTCAAGGACTTCGGCGACGAGCCGAAGGCCGGCCGTCTCGCGCGCGAGATCGTTCGGCGCCGATCGACCAAGCCGTTCGAGACGAGTGACGATCTGGTCGGGGCGATTCGTGCCGTCCTCGGGCCGCGCAGCGGCGCGGGGGAGTTCGCGCGCCTCTTTCAGGCGGTGCGGATCGCCGTGAACGACGAGCTGCCGGGGCTCACGCGCGCACTGCCGGCGTTGCGCGACCGTCTCACACCTGGCGGCATCCTCGCGGTAATTTCGTATCACTCCGGCGAGGACCGCATCGTGAAGCATGCGTTCCGCGAATGGAGCACCGCCTGCATCTGCCCGCCCAAACAGCCAGTGT
>CBHWBX010000241.1:0-7008 GCA_966111935.1 uncultured Gemmatimonadaceae bacterium | reverse complement strand
TACGGCGTCGCCGACGGGAACTCGCCGGCGCAGGTGTCGACCATCTTGTACGACGGCCGCACGCCCGCCTTCCAGCGGCGCTTGCGAACGTCGTCCTCGCTCTCGTCGCGCAGCGTCGCGAGCTGGCGATCGGAAAAGCCCATGCGCTTCATGCGCCGCAGTTCGTCCGCGCCGACGTCCTTCGCCGCCGCGTACTCGCGCTCCGCCTCGAGCAGCTCGAGCATCTGATTCAGGAACCACGGATCGATGCCCGTGAGGTCGAACACCTCGGCGGCCGAGAGGCCGCGCTCGAGCGCGCGCTTCACCTGGAAGATGCGCTCCGGCGTCGGCTGGCGCAGCGCGCCCTTGAGCGCCTCGAGCGTCTCGTCGGGGAGGCGGTCGTCCTGGTGGCGCGGCGCGACCGCCCAGCCCGGACGGCCCGTCTCGAGCGCGCGCAGCGCCTTCTGGAACGCTTCCTTGAACGTCCGGCCCATCGACATCGATTCGCCGACGGACTTCATCTGCGTCGTGAGATACGGATTCGCATTCGGGAACTTCTCGAACGCGAAGCGCGGCACCTTCACGACGACGTAGTCGAGCACCGGCTCGAACGACGCCGGCGTCGTCTTCGTGATGTCGTTCGCGATCTCGTCGAGGCGATACCCGACGGCCAGCTTCGCGCCGATGCGCGCGATCGGAAAGCCCGTCGCCTTCGACGCGAGCGCCGACGACCGCGACACGCGCGGATTCATCTCGATGACGAGCATCTCGCCGTCGCGCGGATTCACGGCAAACTGAATGTTGCAGCCGCCCGCGTCGACGCCGACTTCGCGAATGATGGCGACGGCCGCGTCGCGCATGTCCTGATATTCGCGATCGGTGAGCGTCATCGCCGGCGCGACGGTGATCGAGTCGCCGGTGTGCACACCCATCGGATCGAGATTCTCGATCGAGCAGACGATGACGACGTTGTCCTCGCAGTCGCGCATCACCTCGAGCTCGAACTCCTTCCAGCCGATCACGCTCCGCTCGACGAGCACCTGATGCGTCGGCGAGAGATCGAGGCCGTTGCGGACGATCTTCTCGAACTCTTCCCAGTTGTAGGCGATGCCGCCGCCCGTGCCGCCGAGCGTGAACGAGGGACGGATGATCGCCGGGAAGCCGGTCTTCTCGACGATCGTTTCCGCTTCGTCGTAGCTCTCGGCGATGCCGCCCTGCGCGACGTTGAGCCCGATGCGGTCCATCGCCTCGCCGAACAGCTTGCGATCCTCGGCGAGCGCGATCGCGCGCGCCTTGGCGCCGATGAGCTCCACGCCGTGCTTCTCGAGCACGCCGCGCTCGGAGAGCGCCATCGCGACGTTGAGCGCCGTCTGGCCGCCCATCGTCGGCAGGATCGCGTCGGGCTTCTCCTTCTCGATGATCAGCTCGACGAACTCCGGCGTCACCGGCTCGATGTACGTCCGATCGGCGAACTCCGGATCGGTCATGATCGTCGCCGGATTGGAGTTGATGAGGATGACCTCATACCCCTCCTCCTTCAGCGCCTTCGTCGCCTGGGTGCCGGAATAGTCGAATTCGGCGGCCTGGCCGATGATGATCGGCCCCGAGCCGATCACGAGGATGCGATGGAGGTCAGTCCGCTTCGGCATGCAGCAAATCGTCGATGATATCGTTGTGCGTCTTGATCGGCGCCCAGCCAGTATGCTCGCGCAGCTTGGCGGGTGAGCCGATGAGAACAGGAATGTCGATGGCGCGCGTCAGCGCCGGGTCCACGGTGATCTCCGCCTTCACGCCTGCGCGCTCGAGCACCGTTTCAGCGAGCTGTCGCACGCTGATCCCGTGTCCGCTCGCGACATTGTATGCCTCTCCCGGGCGACCGTGGTCGACCAACGAAAGATAGGCGGTCACGACGTCGTCGACATGGAGATAGTCCCGGACGACGTCGTTCCCGAGCACCAGTCGCGGCTCACCGCCCTCGCGAATGCGATTCACGCGCGACACCAGGGACGGCAGCAGGTACTGCGAGCCGTGGCCGACGCCGGAATGGTTGAAGCTGCGCGTCACGATCACGCGGACGCCGGACGACAGCCACACCTGGAGGGCGGCGATCTCCTGGGCCGCCTTCGACGCGGCGTACGTCGTCGTGGGACGCTGCGCGGCCGCCTCGGTGAGCGGCATCTCCGAGGGCGCGTGATCCCCGTACTGCATGCCCGACCCGACGACGATGACAACGGGGTCCGCGGTGCCGGCGGCGCGCCGGCGGCGGATCGCATTGAGGAGACGGACGGCGCCGAGCGTGTTGATGTCGTACGTCGTCGTCGGGGAGCGCTCGGCATCGGGCGGGAAGCTCATGCCGGCGAGATGAAAGACGATGTCCGGCTGCGTGCGTTGAAACAACAGCTCGACGTCCTCGCCGTCGCGCATGTCGGCCGGCAGCCAGCGCACCTGGCGCCGCTCGTCTCGCCCGAGCACCGGCGGCCCGGCCATCGTCGCACCAAGGCCGGTGAGATCGACCGCGTCGCCGCGTCGCAGCAGCGCACGGGCGAGAGACTGGCCAACGAATCCGCCACCGCCGGTGATCAGCGCGCGCATGTCACATCCCGGCCCGGTGCCGCTCCAGATCCGCGTCGACCATCATGTGCACCAACGCATCGAAGGTCACGCGCGGCTCCCAGCCGAGCTTCGCCTTCGCCTTCGACGGATCGGCCACCAGAAGGTCGACCTCGGCCGGACGGAGAAACTTCGGATCGATCACGACGTGATCCTCGTAGTTCAATCCGACATAGCTGAAGGCCGTCTTGCACAGATCGCGCACCGAGCAGGTATGGCCGGTGCCGATCACGTAGTCGTCCGGCTCGTCCTGCTGGAGCATCCGCCACATCGCCTCGACGTAGTCGCCGGCGAAGCCCCAATCGCGCCGCGCGTCGAGATTGCCGAGGCGCACTTCGGTCGCCTTGCCGAGCTTGATGCGCGCGACGGCGTCGGTGACCTTCCGCGTCACGAACTCGAGACCGCGGCGCGGGCTCTCGTGGTTGAAGAGGATCCCCGAGACCGCGTAGAGGTTGAACGACTCGCGGTAGTTCACCGTGATCCAGTGGCCGTAGACCTTCGCGACGCCGTACGGGCTGCGCGGATAGAAGGGCGTCGACTCGCGCTGCGGCGACTCGACGACCTTGCCGAACATCTCGCTCGAGCTGGCCTGGTAGAAGCGCGCCTTCGGCGCCGCCTTCTTCATCGCCTCGAGCATCCGCGTGACGCCGATCGCCGTGAACTCACCCGTCAGCACCGGCTGGCTCCACGACGTCTGCACGAAGCTCTGCGCGGCGAGGTTGTAGATCTCGTCCGGCCGGCAGTCGTGCACCGCGTCGGTCAGCGACGTCTGGTCGAGCAGGTCCGCCGACACCAGCTCGACGCGGTCGACGAGATGGCTGATGCGCTCATACGGCGTCGTCGAGCTGCGCCGGACGACGCCGACCACGCGATAGCCCTTCTCGAGCAGCAACTCGGCGAGATACGACCCGTCCTGCCCCGTGATGCCGGTGATGAAGGCGGTTTTCATGGCGTGGAAAATACGTCAATCCGAGGTGAAAGGGCATGAAAAAGGGGAGCCCGAAAGCTCCCCCATTCCGTCGTACGAGACCCTCGCGGCGCGATCACGCGACGGCAGCGGTACCGCGCGGCGCGCGCTTCACCTTACCGGCGTTCATGCAGCGCGTGCAGACCTTCACCTTCTCGACCTTGCCGTCGATGACGGTGCGCATCACCTGGAGGTTTGGCTTCCAGGTGCGGCGGGTCTTGTTGTTCGCGTGCGAGACGTTGTTGCCGAAGGCGACGCCCTTCTTGCACGAATAGCAGATGTTTCTCTGAATGGCCATGGCTTAGCCCTCCACCAGCTCGATGCGCGCCATCTCGGCACCGTCACCCTTGCGGTGGCCGGTCTTGAGGATGCGCGTGTAGCCGCCGTTTCGGGTCGCGAACTTCGGCCCGACTTCCTGGAACAGCTTGTCGGCGATCTCGCGCTTCTGCACGTGACGGCCGGCGAGACGGCGGGCGTGCAGCGTGCCCGTGCGCGCCTTGGTGATGAGCTTCTCGACGAACGGACGCAGCTCCTTCGCCTTGGCTTCGGTGGTCTCGATCGCGCCGTGCTCGATGAGCGACGCGGCGAGATTCCGCATCAGCGCGAGCTTCTGCTCGCTGGTCCGGCGAAGCTGGCGCCCCGCTTTACGATGCCGCATTGGTTACTCCTCCATGTCGTCGGGCGCCGCCGCGGCAGCCCGGCTCGGCGGCGTGCCGAAATCCAGCACTCGCACGCTGCCATCACCGTTCTCTTCGAACCGCATCCCGAAATTCAAATTCTCACGCTCGAGGAGATCGGCGATCTCCTGGAGCGACTTCTTACCGAAATTCTTCACCTGCAGGATCTGGCTTTCCGTCTGACGAACGAGATCACCCAGCGTTCTGATGTTCGAGTTCTTCAGCGAATTCACCGAGCGAACCGACAGCTCGAGGTCGTCGATCGGGGTGCGCAGGAGCGCTCCGAGACGCGCGCCGTCACCGGCGCCGGTGTCGCTCGCCGCGCCGATCGGCGCCGACGAGTGCGAACCGAAGTCCGCGAAGTACTGGAAGTGCGTCTGCGCGAGCGCGGCGGCATAGCTGACCGCCTCTTCCGGCGAGATCGTGCCGTTCGTCTCGACCGTGAGGACGAGGCGATCGTAGTCGGTGCGCTGACCGACGCGGGTCTCAGCGACGGTGAAGTTCGCGCGACGGACCGGATTGTAGATCGAGTCGATGCGGACGAGGTCCACCGGGAGGCCGCGGTCGACCGGGTGCTGGTCGGCCTCGATGTAGCCACGGCCCTTGTTCACGTACAGGTCGACGTTGAGGTCGCGGTCGTCCTGGAGCGTGAAGAGGTGGTGCGTCGGATCGATGACGCGGGCGCCGCCCGAGACCGAGATGTCGGCCGCGGTGACCGGGCCGGCCGCCGACTTCGAGATGTGGAGCACCACATCCTCGACGTCGTCCGACAGGGTCAGCGTGAGCGTCTTGAGATTGCCGATGATCTGATGGACATCCTCGACGACCCCAGGAATCGTCTGGTGCTCGTGCACGACGCCGTCGATGCGGAACGCCCACACGGCTGCGCCGCGGAGCGACGAGAGCAGCATGCGACGCATCGAGTTGCCGAGCGTATGGCCGAAGCCACGCTCGAGCGGCTGGAGCCGGAACTCAGCGACGTTGGGGTTGTCTTCGCGCTTGGTCGCTTCGACCAGCTGCGGGCGGACGAGTCCGCGGAGATCGATCGTGTTAGCCATGGAGAGAATAACCTGTTGGTCTTGCCGGTGACCCGGCATCGCCCTACCCCGCCCTTCACACGCGGTAGGCCCGAATGGGGGTGAAGGCCCCGACCTGAGCATTGTCATCCTGAGCGTAGCGAAGGACCCCTTTCTTTGAGGCGATCGCCTCGGCGGTCAGGGGTCCTTCGGTCGCTGCGCTCCCTCAGGATGACGAGGAGAGCGCGGCGCTGACGGACTTACTTCGAGTACAGTTCGACGACCAGCTGTTCCTGCGCGGCGATCGGGATGTTCGGACGGCTCGGACGCTCGAGCATGCGGCCGCTGAACGTGTCGCGATCGACGGCGAGCCACGAGAGCGGCGCGCCACGGGAGGCCTGGTCCATCGCGGCGAGGATCGGCTGCACCTCACGCGACTTCTGACGGATCTTCACTTCCTCGCCCGGCGCCACCATGTAGCTCGGGATGTCGACGTTACGGCCGCCGACCTCCACGTGGCGATGGCGAATGAGCTGGCGCGCGGCCTTGCGGCTCGGGGCGAAGCCCATGCGATAGATCATATTGTCGAGACGGCTCTCGAGCGCGGCGAGCAGGTTGTGGCCCGTGATGCCCGGCAGCGACGACACCTTCTCGAAGGTGTTGCGGAACTGCTGCTCGCTGATGCCGTAGATGCGCTTGATCTTCTGCTTCTCACGCAGCTGCTTCGAGTATTCCGATGACTTGCGACGGCGCGCGGTGTTCTGGCCGTGCTGACCCGGAGCGTACGGACGACGCTCGACCGGGCACTTTTCCGTGAAGCACTTGGTGCCCTTGAGGAAAAGCTTGGTTCCTTCACGCCGGCACTGCTTGCAGCTCGGCCCAGTATAGCGACCCATGATCAAACTCTCCGACGCTTGGGGGGACGGCAGCCATTGTGCGGGATCGGCGTCACGTCCTTGATCGACTTGACCTGGAGGCCAGCCGTTGCCAAGGCCTGAATCGCCGACTCACGTCCCGACCCCGGCCCCTGCACCTTGACGTGCACGCGCTTGACACCAGCGCTCAGGGCTTCGCGAGCGGCCTGCTCGGCCGCGACGGTCGCGGCGAACGGCGTGCTCTTCTTGGAACCCTTGAACCCGGCCTTGCCGGAGGAGCCCCACGACACGGCGTTGCCGTGCGAATCGGTGATCGTGATCGTCGTGTTGTTGAAGGTCGCACTGATGTGCGCGACACCTTCCGCCTCCACGACCCGCTTTGCCTTCTTCCCAGTCGCCATAACGAATTAAGTGTTTTCTAAAGGCTACTTCGTAACTTTCTTCTTGCCGGCGATCGCGCGGCGCGGACCCTTCTTCGTGCGCGCGTTCGTGTGCGTCCGCTGACCACGCACGGGCAAGCCGCGGCGATGGCGAATCCCACGATACGAGCCGATGTCCATCAAACGCTTGATGTTCATCGCCACTTCCGTCCGCAGCGCACCTTCGACCTTGTGATCGCGCTCGATGACGCCGCGGATCTTGTTCACGTCCGCGTCCGACAGATCGCGAATGCGCAGGTTACCGTCGATCCCGGCCTTCTCGATGATCGTCTGAGCGGCATGACGACCGATGCCGAAGATGTACGTCAAACCGATCTCGACCTTCTTGTCTCTCGGGAGATCGACGCCAGCAATACGAGCCATGATTGATTAGCCCTGACGCTGCTTATGCTTGGGATTGCGCTTGCAGATGATGCGAGTCACGCCGTTGCGCTTGACAACCTT
>CBHWBX010000240.1:0-7011 GCA_966111935.1 uncultured Gemmatimonadaceae bacterium | reverse complement strand
ATCGCGGTCGTCGAGCGCGACACCGAACGCCGCGATCCGTGCGTCGCTCCCCCGCCGCGCCACGGCGACGGCGGCCGAGTCGGTGCGCGTTCGCCCGATGTACGCCAGCACCTCGGCGATCGGCCGTCCCGTCCAGCGCTCGACGTCGGCGGGCACCGGCTTGCCGAAGAGGAGACAGAGATACTCGAGCCGATTGCGCGCCTGCATGAACAGCGATTTGAAGAGCAGGTGCTCGAGCAGATTGTCGCGGCGGATGTCGGTGAGCAGCGCAACCGACGGCTTGATCAGCGCGATGTACGAAAAGTTCTGATCAGGGCCGACGCCGATGTACATCCCGCCGTGCACGCCCGCCTTGCGCAGCTGGCTCGCGACGTGGAGGTACGATGCCTCGTTCGTGATGATGTTGTCCGAGTCGAAGTACCCGCCGGGCTCGGAGAGTCGCGCGACGAGCGCGGCGAACGACGAGTCGGCACGCTGCGCGCCGGCGGCGACGGGCGCGAAGCCCGCCGCGACGGCGAGCATGACGGAGAGGAAGCGGCGGCGGATCACGCCGTTAACTCTGCGCGCCTTCTCCCAGGCCGACAAGGTCGGCGAGCTGCATCGCGTTGTACGGGGCGTGCACCTTGGCGTCGTTGTCGAAGTAGACGTAGACGTCGCGCGGCGTCGGCCCGCTCGTCCACGCCGCGATCTTCGCCGCCCAGCGCTCCAGCTCGTCGTCGGTGTAGTCGCTGGCGTAGAGCGCGCTCGACCCGTGCAGCCGCACGTAGACGAAGTCGGCCGTCGTCTCCTCGGCGTAGTCGAACTTTCCCGCCGTGTCGGCGATGACGAACGCGCAGTTGTGCGCGCGCAGGATGTCGTAGAACTCGTTGCAGAAGTACGACGGGTGTCGCACCTCGAACGCATGCCGATACGTCACGGATTCCGCGGCGTCGACGAGCGCGCCGCGGCGCAGCCGATGGTCGTGGCCGAGCGCCACCGCTTCGGCTTCCTTCGAGTTGCGCGGCAGCATGCGCATGAACGTGTCCATCCGCTCGGCGTCGAAGCCGTAGCCTGCGGGCAGCTGCCAGAGGAACGGCCCGGTCTTGTGCCCGAGCGCGAGAACGCCGCTCGCGAAGAAGTTGCCGAGCGCCGCGTCGCAGTTGCGCAGCTTGAGATTGTGGGTGATGAACCGTCCGCCCTTGATCGCGAACAGAAAATCGTCGGGGACCTCGTCGGCCCAGCGCTCGAATACCGCCGGCGATTTGAGACTGTAGAAGGTCCCGTTCAACTCGATCGAGTTGTAGACGCGGCTCGCGAAGGCGAGCCAGGCGGAGCGAGGGACGTCGGGCGGATAGAAGGCCCCGCGCCAGCCGGCGTAGTCGTAGCCGGAGATACCGATGAAACAGCGCCCGGAGCGCCGCGATGACGACTTCGCGTTCGTCGTCAGATCGGCGAGTCGTGATGCCGGTCGGCGGAGACGCCGGCGCCGTGCGTCATCACCGTGCGCAGCTGCGACAGGAAGGCCGATGGCCCAGCGCCGTCGGGGAGCGCGGCGAGTGCACGCAGGACGTCTTCTTCACGGACGGCGAGACCAGCGCTGATCGTATTCGGATCGACGCCGACGCGCTCGAGCTCTCGGAGCAGATGTGCGAACCGTTCGACCTGAGACATGCGGACCTCAGAAGAAGCGGCGACAGGTGCAAATCGGGACAGCTGGTTTTCGGCGCTGAGGCCGCTCAGCAACATGCGTTCCCCAATTAGTTCGATTGCGAGAATTAATCCTCCGTATAGCTAAATGGCCACGCCGGCGGGCGTGGCCATTTAGACGAGCTGATCAGGGATTTCCCTTATCGAGCGAATACCATCACGGCGGCGGTGACAGCGGCGGCGATGACGACGAGTGCCGCGCCGGTGCCGATCGCGGCGGTCGGCGTGATGACGTACTCACGCTGCCACCACTTGGTGATCACGGCGGCCGGCGCGGTCTGCGGCAGCGCGTCCATGATCTGCGCCTCGAGGTACGCGGGCGTACGCATGCGGCGACGCCGATCGACCTCGACATTGATCTGCTTCCAGAACTCGACGTCGCGGCCGGTTTCACCCTTGCGCACGACTGCCTCCGGAAGCTCACCATCCAGCCACGCGTGCACCGCCGGCGCGAGCACACGAGCATCCTGTTCCTGTTGACCCAGCGGCACTTCTCGATCGGCGAGCGGACGTTCCTTGTCGGAGCGGCGCGGCGCGCGATGATGGTGGCCGTCGAACCCGCCTAGGCCGTCGTCGGAGCGGAGATCGTCTACCATTAGGCGTACTTTTCCTCTAAGAGAGCTTGGAGCGCCTCGCGCGCGCGATGTACGCGCATCTTCAGCGCACCGACCGTAGTACCGAGCAAATCGGCCATCTCTTCGTATGACCGGCCTTCCACGTGCTTCATGACGAACGCCTCGCGCAGGGACGCGGGAAGCGTCGAGAGCGCGCGGTCCAGATCACTACGCAATTCGGTGCGGTCAAGTTCCTCGTCCGGAGTCGCGTAGCCCGACGGCTGATCGTCCTCATCGTAACTGAGGTGCGAGCGCCGAATGTTTTTCAACCAATCCTTGCAGCCGTTCGCCACGATCCGGAACACCCAGGCATCGAAGCGACCGCGCACCTCGGCGAGGTGCTGATAGGCCTTGATGAAGCTGAGCTGCAAGATGTCTTCGGCGACGTCCGGACTGCCCGTCATGCAGAGCGCATGGCGGTAGAGCGGGTCGCTATAGCGAGTGATCAGAGTCTTGAACGCGTCGCGGTTTCCCGCGAGTACGCGCTGGATGATGAGTTGATCCGTGTTGTCCGGATCAATCAAATTCTGATCAGCCCGCAGGGCTGCCTCCGTCGTCTTCACGACAACAGAGTAACCCACTTTTCGTGCTTCGGACAGGGCGCTGGCCCCGCTACGCTGCTCGAGAAGGGTTGCCACGTTTTCAAGACGAATCGGCCTCCGGACGGTAACGCCGCCTTCGCTTCGTCGCGCGGCAGCCCCGCACCACGCGCGCTAGACCCGCGCAAACGCGCCCCAGCCGTCGCGGCGCACCAAGGCGCCGTGCTCGTCGAGCCCCGGCGGGCGGAAACGCACGCTGCCGCCTACCGGCGACGGCATTCCAGTGAGCGCTGACGCATTCACGCCGCGTAACGCCTCGAGCACCGTATAGACGGTTCCGCTCGGAACACCCGCTGCATCGAGCTTCGCGAGCCAATCGGCGGCGTTCCCCGTGCGCAGCTGCGCCTCGAACGCGGCAACGATCCGCTCGCGCTGCGCAAGGCGTCCGGCGTTCGTCGACAGCGCGGGATCGTCGGCGAGCGCGCCGAGCCCGATCGCGCGGGCGCACGCGGCCCACTGCGCGTCGTTCCCGACGGCGATCACGATCGGCTTGTCGGCGGCTTTAAAGAGTTGATATGGGACGAGATTCGGGTGCGCGTTCCCCCACCGCTTTGCGTCGGCGCCGCTCACGAGCACGTTCTGCGAGACGTTCATCAGCGCGGCACGCGCACTCTCGAGCAGGGAGATGTGGATGCGGGCGCCTTCCCCTCCCCGGAAGCGCTGGACGAGCGCGGCAAGGATGCTGATCGCCGCGTCCTTCCCCGCGAGCACGTCGGCGAGGGCGACGCCGACCTTCATCGGGTCGCCGGCCGGATCGCCGGTGATCGCCATCCACCCCGACTCGGCCTGCGTGACGAAGTCGTACCCGGGACGGTCGCTGTCCGGCCCGAAGCCGCTGATCGTGCACCAGACGAGCTCCGGCCGGCGGCGGCGCCATTCATCGGGGGAGAAGCCGCGACGCTCGAGCGTCCCGCGCTTGAAGTTGTCGATGACGACGTCCGCTTCGCCGACGAGACGCTCGAGCAGCTCCCGGTCGGCGTCGTTACCGAAGTCGGCGGCGACGGACAGCTTGTTCCGGTTGACGCTCAGATAGTAGGCGCTGCGCCCCTCGGCATCGAACGGCGGACCCCAGCCCCGCGTATCGTCGCCGGCACCGGGACGCTCGACCTTGAGGACATCGGCGCCAAGATCGCCAAGCAGCATAGTGCAGAGCGGTCCGGCGAGGACGCGCGTGAGGTCAAGAACTCTAATGCCTTTCAGCACAATGTCGCCAAAGTGTCGTTGTTATGTTTCATATATGTCACAGGTACACGCATACCAGGCGCCGACGCATGTTACCTCAGACGCAGTCTAGGCGTTCTTGCGTAGCTACCGCAAAATCATATACTTCCGGCCGCCTGACCAGCCTCCTCTCCTCTGGATCCCTTCTATATGGTTGATAAGCCGAACGAGAGCGATCCGTCTCCGAGTCCTGCTGAAGAGACTGCTCCGCCGCGCCGACCGGGACACCGCGGTGCGGACATGCGCGACACCGTGGCCGAGCTCACCGAGCGAGCCCAGCTGATCAGCCAGGAAGCCGGGAGCAAGATCGCCGCGGCGATGAAGGACGTCATCAGCGCCGGGGCCGGCATCGCCGGCTTCGCGATCGAGAGCGCGCGCGACCTCGTCCAGTTCATGGTCCGTCGCGGCCAGATGACTCCCGAAGAAGCGGACAAGCTGATCCGCGAAGCCGAGGCGGCGCACGAGAAGCGGTCGCCGGCGGAAAAGGCCCGTCCGACGGCGTCGAAGATTGCCGCGGAGAAAGCCGCTGCGGCGAAGGCGGAAGCCGCGGCGCGGGCCGCGGCCGCGGCCGCCGCGATGCCCCCCTACCGCGCCGCGCCGGTTGCGCGTCCGGTCACTGCCCCGGCGACCGCGCCGGCTGTGTCCGCCACGCCGGCAAGCAAGGCTGTCCCGGCGAAGGCGGCTCCGGCCAAGACGGCGAAAAAGGCGGCGCCGGCGAGCGCCGAGGCGAAGTCGTCGAAGCCCGCGGCCAAGGCTTCGGCCAAGAAGGCAGCGCCGGCGACAAGCACGGCCAAAGCGCCCGCCAAGCCGGCCGCGAAAGCGCCCGCGAAGGCGCCTGCGAAGACCGCGGCGAAAAAGAAGAAGTAGCGCCGGCGCGGTCAGGCGCGGCGCAGCGCGGCGATCGCCGACAGCAGGTCGTACATCGCCTCGGTATCGGCGACGCTGAACTCGGCGTCGGTCTCCACGCCCGGGAGATCGGCGCCGACGCGCACTGTGACGGTGCGCGGTTGATGCGCGCGAAGTCCGCGGAACATGTCTTCGTCGGTGCGATCGTCCCCGGCCGCGAACAGCGACGCGCCGTCGTGGGTCGCACCGAGCGATTCGGCGAGATCGACGGAGGCACTGCCCTTGTCGATCGCGAGCGGCGGGCGCAGCTCGAGCACTTCCTTGCCGTGCGTCACTCGCAGCCCGGCGTCGGACGCGATGCCCTCGATCTCGGCGGTGAGGTCGGGGACGATGCGCGGATGCGCGAGCCGATAGTGGACGCTGAGCGTCCACCGCTTGTTCTCGACGATGACGCCGTGCCGATCGGGTTTCGCGGCCACCGCGCACGCGGCTTCGTTCGCCTGCGCGACCGCCGGCGCGAAGCGCTCGACGTCGGCGCGCGGCGTCGGCTGCCCGCCGGGCTGCGCGGTCTCGAAGCCGTGGTTGCCGATCACCCAGACGCGGTCGGTGCAGACCATCCGTCTCCCATCGCCGGCGCTGCGGCCGGTGACGACGACGACGTGGACGCCGCGTAGCTGCGCGAGCTCGTCGAGCATCGTCTGCGTCGCCGCGGGAACGATGGCATACTCGGGACGCGGCGCGATCGGCGACAGCGTTCCGTCGATATCGAGAAAGAGGGCGAGCGGTGTTCCGCGCAGCCGCGCCGAGACCGGCGGGGCGAGCGGAAGCGCGGGCGTCGGCATCAGTAAGTCGTGGCGTGCGACTCTTCGTCGCGGCGCGGATGCTCGCCGAGCACGACGTTCGGCGCCGCCGCCTGCATGGCCTTCTGCTCCTTCATGATCTCCGTCGAGCGCGCGAGGATCGAGTCGAGCCAGTCGAAGATCGTCGAGTTGTGCAGGCGGCGACGCATGCGATGCATGCGGCGCTTGCGCTCCTCGGGGGACATCTCGAGCGCGGTGCGAATGCCGTTCACGAACCCGTCGATGTTGAACGGATTGATGAGGATCGCGCCCTCGATCTCTTCGGCCGAACCGGTGAAGCGGCTGAGAATGAGCACGCCGCGCTCGTCGAGCTGGCAGCCGACGAACTCCTTCGCGACGAGATTCATCCCGTCCTGGAGCGACGAGACGATGCACAGATCGGCGGCGCGATAGACGCCGGCGAGCAGGTCGGAGTCGACGTTCTCGTTGATGAGGACGATCGGCGTCCAGTCGTCGGAGCCGAACGTCTCGTTGATCCGGATGACCGACTGCACGACCTCGCGCTCGAGCGCGTTGTACGCGGGCAGGTCGGTGCGGCTCGGCGTGCACACGAAGATGAAGGTAAATCGCTCGCGCAGCTCGGGCGATTCGGTCCAGAGCGTCTCGAGCGCGCGGATGCGCTCGGGGATCCCTTTCGTGTAGTCGACGCGATCGACGCAGATGCCGAGCTGGCGCGAGCCCTTGGCGTAGCGGTCGCGCAGCGTCTTCACCCGTTGCTCGCTCTGCGGCGTCGAGGCCATCTGCTCGAAGCGCTCGACGTCGATGCTGATCGGGAACGCGCCGACGTGGACGACGCGGTCGCGGAAGTGCACGGTCTGTCCGCCGTGGTCGACGTGCGCCTCGGGAATGAACCGCTCGACGCAATCGAGGAAGTTGCTCGCGTAACGATCGATCTGGAATTCGACGAGGTCGTTGCCGAGCAGACCGCGGAGCACCGCTTCGTGCGTACCGGCGGGCAGCAGCCGAAGGATGTCCGGCGGCGGAAACGGGATGTGCCAGAACTGATGGATGAACAGCGACGGCCGCATCGCGCGCAGGTATTCCCCGGCGAGCGCGAAGTGGTAGTCCTGGATCCAGGCCATCGCGCGGCCGGTGCACCGCTCGGCTTCGTCGGCGACGGCGTGGGCGAAGCGGAGGTTGACCGTGCGATAGCGCTCCCAGTACTCCGTGCGGAACTCGAAGTGC
>CBHWBX010000239.1:0-7014 GCA_966111935.1 uncultured Gemmatimonadaceae bacterium | reverse complement strand
CTTCACCTACCGCGCGCCTCCGGCGCGCTCCAACTTCACCGCCAGGTCGAGCCGCGCCCCACCACCCGCGCCGACGTCGACCTGCTGCTTCACCGGCTCCTTCATCCCCTCGTGCCACGCGTTCACGGTGTACTTCCCCGGCGGCAGCGAGTCGAGCGTGAACGCGCCGTCACGCTCCGTCACCGCGTAGTACGGATGATCGAACACGGCGAGATACGCGCGCGACCACGGATGCTGCGCGCACCGCACCTCGACGATCCCCGATGACTTCGCGAGCTTCTCGCTCGCCACGACCTGGCCCGAGTTGAAGAAGCGCATGACCTGCAACGTGTCGCCGGTCGACGCGCTGATGAACGACAGCCGGTGCAGCAGCTTGTCGTCGTTGAATACGTTCACCGTCGAGCCGACGACCGCCGCCTGGATCCGCGGATCGAGCTGGCACTTCTCGCTCGACAGCTCGAGCCGGCGATTCATCGTCAGCGCCTTGCCCGTCTTCGCGTCCGACACCCACACGATCACGTCGGCGAGTCCCTTCGGCGTCGCATCGACGCTCCCCTCGGCCTTCGTGCCGCACACCTTGGTGTCGACGGTGATCGGCGTCGAATCGACCGGCGGCGCGCCATCGAGCTTGATCGTCCCGGTGATCGAGCCCACGGCGCCAAGCGGCCCCGGCTTGTAGTCCGGTCCGGCCAGATCCACCGACCCGGCGGCGGAGTCGTTCACGCGCGCGCGCGACGAGGCGCGCTTCGACGACCCGCCGGTTCCCTTGGCGGCCTCGCTCGAACACGCTGCGATCAACAAGGCAAGCACGACAGCGCAGCCACGCCGCGCGAAAAGCTCAGTCACGATTCTGGCAAAGAGATTGATGACGAAACGCTACAGGGGGCAAACGACGCGCCAGCTCAAGATACTTCGACGATTCTCGACCGCCGTGACCTGCGCCGCCGTCTTCGGATGCGCCGGCGGCTCGTCGATCGCGACGCCCGTTCCCGCGCCGCAGCCCTGGCGCATCGTGCCGGAGTCGCCGCTCCCTGAAGACGCGGTGATCGTCCGCCTCTTCGACGCCGAGCACGCGCCGGGGATCGCCGGACCGGTCGCGACGCCGGAGTCGGTGCGAAGAATTCTTGGCGCCCGCCTCGCCGACGGCGATCGCGACCACCGTCCGGTCGTCGCCGGCCTGCCGATGTTCGGATACTTCTGGCGCGGCAGTCAGCCGCCGATCGCGATCAGCCTCGACGACGCGCGCCGCGCCGCTGTGCAGGCGAACGTGGAGCTCGTGCGCGACCCGGCGTCCGCGTCGCTGCACGCCATCCAGCCCGGCGTCTGGGAGCTCTGGATCGCCGACGAGCAGACCGTCGCGACGCTCCGCGACGCCGCGGCGTCGCTCGGCGTCCGCCGCGTCGCCCTCTTTATCAAACGATAATGAGATCTTTCTGATACTCGGCCGGCGTCACGACCGCTTCACCCGGAACGATGTAGACGTTCACCTCGCTCCGCATGCCGATCTTCCCCGGGATGTAGATCCCCGGCTCGATCGAGAACGCCACGCCCGGGACGAGCAGCCGCTCGTCGCGCGTCTCGAGGTTGTCGAGGTGGGGGCCGGCGCCGTGCAGGTCGCGCGGATCGATCGAGTGCCCGGTGCGGTGCGTGAAGTACTCGCCGTAGCCGCGCGCCGTGATCACCTGCCGCGCCGCGTCGTCGACCTCGGCGCCGCGCACCGACTGGTTGCGAGACGCCCGCTCCTTCACGAGCGCGATCGCCGCGTCGCGCGCGTCGCGCACGGCACTCCAGATCTCCTGCGCTTCCGGCGACGGCTTGCCGATCGACGCCATCCACGTCTGATCGGCCCACACGCCCCCGTTGTCCTCGCGCGCCCACAGGTCGATGAGCAGGATCTCCCCCGCCTTGATCACCCGCGGCGATTCCGCCGACGGCTCGTAGTGCGGGTTCGCCGCGTTCGCGCCCGCCGAGACGTTCGGACCGTGATCGGTGTTCAGACCGTTGCGCTTGAACTCATCGAGGATCCATCCCATCAGCTCATGCTCGGCCAGCGGCTCGCGGCCGCGCGAACGCTCGCCGGCGAGCGACAGCGCTTCCTTCGCGATCCGCGCGATCTGATCGGCGGCACGCAGGTGCGACGCGACATGCTCGGCGTTCCACGTCGCGTAGAAGCGCGACACGAGCTCGCTCGACGACACCACCGTCGCGCCGGCCTCGCGCACCATCTCGAGCACGCCCGCGGGCACGCGATCGAGATACGGCACCGCGTCGCCCTTCGAGTATTCCATCGCCACGCGCTTGCCGCCGACGTGCTTGTGCAGCAGTCCCTCGAGGCTCCGCCACGACGAGTAGATCTCGCGCGTCCAGTCCTCGGGCCAGCGATGCCACGGCGCCTGCTCGATCGCGTGCGTGATCGCCACCGGCGTGCCGTGCGCGGGAATCCACGCGAATGCGCGGCGCGTCGTCATCCCCTCGAGGCGCATCAAGCCGCCGGCGATCGGATTCAGTCCGCGGAAATCATAGAGCAGCCAGCCGTCGACGCCCGCCTCGTTGAGCGAACGTTGAAGCTCGGGAAGCGTGTCGGGAGTGAGCGTCACGTGAGACCTGCCTTGCGGTCGAAGGAACGCCAGTCGGCGCGCCACTCGTCGGTGCCTTCGCCGCGGTTGCTGCAGCGCGTGTGCTCAACCGCGCCGATGCTGCCGATGAGCAGGAGCAGCAGCTCGCGCAGCGACGCTTCGTAGTACGCGCATCCGACGCTGCCCGGCGCGGCGCCGAGCGTGACCGAGCGCGGCACCTCGAGCAGCAGAAACGTGCCGACCCGGCGCACGTTGCCGTTCAGATACCGTGCCGCGATCTTTTTCGCGTGACGGAACGCCAACGGACGCGCCATCGCCGACGGGAGCAGTCGCATCATCTTGCGCGTCAGCGGCGAGATGGTGCGATACGACTGTCTCGCCATCTGCTGCCCCGCGGCCCGGAACACGGCCTCGGCATCGGGACGCCGGCCGATGAGTCGCGCGAGCGCGATCGCTTCGTCCTGGCCCGTCCGCTGGCCTTTGCGCACCGCCTCGGTGTGCCGCTTGATCTGCGCGTAGACCGTGTCGCTCAGTCCCAGGCGCTTGTTGCGAAGCTCGTCGACGTATTCGGCGTCGAATTGGTCGATCGGCGTGTCGACGTTGCGGACAGCCTCGAGCAGGCTTAGCGGAAGGAGTGCGTCTACGGTAGCGAGCATGAGCGTCTGTGAGGCAAACTGCGAAGCTAGTCGCACGCGGAATCGCGTTCAAGGCGGAGCACGATGACGTTGCGTTTCGTCGTCGGCATCGTCATGGCGTCGCTCATTGCGCTCGCCGCACGCCGGACGCGTTCGCTTTCGCCCAGCGGGGCGATCGCCGCGATGGTTCTCGGTACGCTCGCCGTTACCGCGGGGTGGGGCTGGGGCGCGCTTCTCATCATCTACTTCGCCGCGTCCACGGCCCTGTCGCACGTCGGGCGCGCTGAAAAGGAACGCCGCACCGCCTCCGTCGTCGCCAAGGGCGGCGAGCGCGATGCGATGCAGGTCCTCGCCAACGGCGCCGTCCTCGCCGTCGCCGCATTCGGACATATCGTCCACCCCGACGCCCGTTGGCTCGCGCTCGGCGCCGGCTCGCTCGCCGCGTCGGCGGCCGACACGTGGGCGACGGAGATCGGTACGCTGTACGGCGGAACGCCGCGCTCCATTCTCACGATGCGCCGCATCGCTCCGGGCACGTCGGGCGGCATCTCCGCCGTCGGCCTGCTCGCGTCGATCCTCGGCGCCGTCTTCATCGCCGCCGTGGCCGCGCTCGGTGGCGGCGCGCACGCCACGGCGATCGTCGCCGGTGGTGTTGCCGGATCGCTCATCGACTCGCTCCTCGGCGCGACGTTCCAGGCCCGTCGGTGGTGCGACACGTGCAACCGCGAGACCGAGCGCGACGTGCACGACTGCGGCGCGACGACGCGCCACGCGCGCGGACTGCGCGGTCTCGATAACGATCTCGTGAATCTTCTCAGCACCGTCGCCGGCGGCCTTCTGGCCGCGCTGCTCGCACGATAGAGTTCCGTGATGCGCGATGCCGAAGTGCTCGTCGTCGGTGGCGGTCCGGCCGGATCGTCGGTCGCCTTCGCGCTCGCGAAGGCCGGTGTCGACGTGCTCCTCGTCGATCGCGCGCGTTTCCCTCGTCCCAAGCCCTGCGCCGAGTATCTGAGCCCCGAAGCGTCGCGCATCCTTGCCGACATGGGTGCGCTCGAGGCAATCGAGGACTCGGGTGCCGCCGCGCTCGCCGGTATTCGCGTGCGCGCGCCCAACGGCGCCGTCATCGCCGGTGATTTCGCGGCCGCGCACGGCTATCGCGGCTATCGCGATCGCGGCCTCTCGGTGCGGCGCGAAGTGCTCGACACCATTCTCGTCGATCGCGCGCGCGCCGCGGGCGCATCGGTCGTCGAGGGCGTTCGCGTCACCGACGTCGCACGCAACCTGCGCGACGGCTCGCCGATCGTGCGCACGCTCGCGCAGGGACGGCCGGGCGACATCAACGCGCGCTTCGTCGTCGCCGCCGACGGGCTGCGTTCGGTCATCGCCAAGCGGCTCGGCCTCGCCAAGACTGCGCGCTGGCCGAAGCGCCTCGCCCTCGTCACGCACTACGCCAACGTCGGCGGCGTCGGCGAGCACGGCGAGATGCACGTCGAGCGCGACGGCTACGTCGGCATCGCCGACGTCGGCAACGGGCTCACGACGGTGGCCCTCGTCGTGCCCGCGTCACGGTCGAAGGAGATCTCGGGCGATCGCGCCGCGTTTCTCCACAACTGGCTGATGGCGCGCCGGCAGCTCGCCCCGCGCTTCGCGCGCGCCGAGCGTGTCACGCCCGTCGTCGCGACCGGACCGTTCGCGTCGCATGCGCGTCGTGCATGGGCTCCCGGCATCGCCCTCGTCGGCGACGCCGCCGACTTCTTCGATCCGTTCACCGGCGAAGGGATCTACTCGGCGCTCCGCGGTGGTGAGCTCCTCGCCGAGGCATTGCGCGATGCCGTACGCGTGTCGGCGCCGCGCGCTGCCGACGACGCCCTTGCCGCGTACGACGCGGCGCGCCGGCGCGAGTTTGCCGGCAAGTGGATCGTCGAGCGGGTCATCGGCGCCGTCGTCGGCTCGGTACCGCTCATCAACCGCGCCGCGCGCAACCTCTCCGTGCGGAAGCCGGAGGCCGATCTCCTCATCGGCGTGACCGGCGATTTCGTCCCGGCGAGCGAGGTTGTCCGCCTGTCGTATCTTTGGAAGGTGTTCTCTCCCCTCGCTCGATGATCGACGCCGATACGTTCCGCAGCGCCCTCGGCCGATTCGCATCCGGGATCACGATCGTGACCGCCCGCGATGCCGACGGCGGTGATCACGGCATGACCGTGAGCGCCTTCTGCTCGCTCAGCCTCTCTCCATCGCTCGTGATCATCTGCATCGACCACGATGCATCGATGCACGAGCTCCTGCTCTCGCAGCCCGTGATCGGCATCAACGTGCTCTCCGCCGATCAGGAGACCTACTCGCGCCGTTTCGCCGCCGACGAGACCGACCGCTTCGACGGCATCGCGTACACGCGCGGCGAGAACGGCGTCGTCCTCCTCGAGGATGCGCTCGCCCACATGGAGTGTCGCATCATCAGACATCACGAAGGCGGGGATCACACGATCTTCGTCGCCGAGATCGATCGCGCGGCGGCGCCGGCCAACGACGGCCGGCCCCTGTTGTACTATCGCGGTGGCTACGCGCAGCTGACGCGGTGAGCGCGTGCTGACGCCGCACCGCCGTCGCGGTGTCGAGATCCTCGACGATCCCGGAGTCGATCCGGCGATCCGCGCGCGATCGATCGACGACGTCACGCGATCGAACCGCATCCTCGGCGGACTGCGCGCCGCCGTCGCGGCGTTCCGCGAGCTTCTGCCGGCGCTTCCACACGAGCTGACCGTGCTCGACGTCGGCACCGGCCTCGCCGATATTCCGGCGCGTGCTCGGGCGGTGGCGGCAGCCGAGGGCCATGTCGTGACGACGATCGGCGTCGACGAGGCGCGCTCGCTGCTCGTCGCGGCGCGCGGCCGCTTCGATCACGGCGTCTGTGCCGACGCGCTGCGTCTTCCCTTCCGCGACCGCGCGATCGACGTCGTCATGTGCTCGCAGCTGCTCCATCACTTCACCGACGACGACGCCGAGCGCTTGTTGCGCGAGATGCATCGCGTCGCCCGCCACGCCGTCGTCGTCAGCGATCTGCGGCGAAGCTGGATCGCCGCGATCGGGTTCTGGCTCTTATCCTTTCCGCTGCGCTTCCATAGCGTCACGCGTCACCACGGTGTCGTGTCCGGGCTGCGTGGCTTCACAGCCGCCGACCTGCGCCGACTCGTGCGCGCCGCCACGGGACGCGATCCCGTCGTCGCGCATCGCCTGGGGTGGCGGCTCACCGCTCGCTGGTCGACGACGGGGATCGCCGCATGACGACACCGTACGATCTCGGCGCCATGCCGACCGATCGGCGCATGACGACCGTCGACGCGCAGCTCGTGCGCGCGCCGCTCGCGACGATCTTCGAGCTTGCCGCCGACGTCGAGGCGTGGCCGCGCCATCTGTCGCACTATCGCTACGTTCGCTTTCACGAGCGGCGAAGCGACGGCGGCGGGATCGTCGAGATGTCGGCGAACCGTCCCTTCGGCCCCGCGAGCTGGCCCACCTGGTGGACGTCGCTCATGCAGGTGACCCCGCCGGGGCCGGCGAGCCCCGTGGTGCGCTTTCGACACATTCACGGTGTCACGACGGGCATGGATGTGGCGTGGACCTTCGAGCCCACGCCGAGCGGCACGCAGGTCACGATCGTGCACGTCTGGAACGGCCCGCCGGTTCCCTTGATTGGTGAGATTGCGGCGCGTGCATTGATCGGCCCGGTCTTCGTGCATGGAATCGCGTCACGCACCCTTGCAGGTCTCGCGCACGTCGCCGAACGTAAGGCGTCGTAGTTGATT
>CBHWBX010000238.1:0-7015 GCA_966111935.1 uncultured Gemmatimonadaceae bacterium | reverse complement strand
GGCCTTCGCCGTCCTCATCGAGACGTGGCGGCGGATGATCGTCGCCTGGGGCGACGCCCTCTCCTTCGCCGATGCATCGCGCATCTGGTTCACCTCGAACCTCGTGCGTTATCTCCCGGGGAGCACCGTCGTGCAGCTCGGTGCGATGGCCGAGCTCTCGCGCCGCCGCCGAATCTCCCCGGCCGCGGCGACCGGCGCCGCGGTGATCAATACCGCCGTGAACATCGCGACGGGATTCATCGTCGCACTCGTCACCGGCTACGGCGCGTTGGACAAGCTCTCCGATGGCCACGCGGCGCTCGGGATCGTCGCCGCCGTCGTCGTGCTGCTCGGTGTGCTGGCGCTTCCCGTGCTGCTCCCGCCCGTACTAATCCGTTTGCGCACCTGGACGGGACGCGACCTCACGCTGAAGGACCTCCCGCTTCGCGCGATTTACATCTCGCTGGCGGGGAACGCCCTCGCCTGGGTGTTGTATGGCATGAGCTATCGCGCGCTCATCGTCGGGGTGGTCGGCACGGCCCCCGGGGCGACTTCCGAATACATCGCGGTATACGCCGCCGCATACGTCATGGGGTATATTGTCTTCGTCTTGCCGGCCGGGGCGGGGGTGCGCGAGAGCGTGCAGATCGACGGGCTCACCCTGCTCGGGCTCGCGAACCCCAAACAGGGGCTGGTGATCTCGGCGGCCGCCCGGCTGCTCAGTATGGCGCTGGAAGTCATTCCCGGTTTGCTCATCCTCTCCCGCGGTACTCGTCGCCCGAACGCAGGAACCGATTGACCTACATGGCTCGCACCGCATCTGACGCCGCAATCGACGCCGAGCTCGCGGCCCCCAAACACGCGACGCTCTGGGCGTTTCTCGTCTACGTCGTCAGCAGCCTGTTGCTCGGCTATCCCGCGCTCGCCGGACAGTTCCTCGTCAACGCGCACAGCGATCAGTACATCGCCGGCTACGCGTTCCGCGACTACGCCGCCCAGTCATTGAAGGCCGGACATGGCATTCCCCAATGGGAGCCATTCCTCCAGGGCGGGATGCCCTACATCGCCGCGATGCACGGCGACGTGTTCTACGCCCCCACGGTATTGCTGAGATGGATTCTCCCGACAGACGTCGCGATGACGTGGGAGTTCATCCTCCATCTCATGTTCTGCGGACTGTTCACCTATCTGTTCCTCCGCTCGTGGCGTTTCGGCTTCTGGCCGTCGCTCATCGGCGGGCTCGCGTACATGCTCGGCGGATCGATCGCCGGCTTCGCATCGCCGGGGCACGACGGTAAGCTGTTCGTCGCGACGCTGCTGCCGGCCGCGCTCTATCTGCTCACGCGCGGCGTGCGCGATGGACGTCTGTGGGCGTGGGGACTCTTTTCGATCGTCGTCGGCCTCGCGTTCGTGGCGCACCCGCAGCTCTTCCAGTACATGATGCTGGTCGCCGGGGCGTTCACGCTCTACGTGGCCTTCGCCGAGCTGCCGGGGCACGGGCGTCTTCCGCGCAACGTGGCAATTCGTCGAATCAGCATCGCCCTCGGGGCAGTGATCCTTGGCTGCCTGCTCGGTGCGATCCAGTACTGGCCGTCGCTCATCGAATACAAGCCGTGGTCGCCGCGCGCGCCGGGACATACCTGGGCCGAGGCCACGAGCTTCTCGTATCCGATCGAGGAAGTGCTCAACTGGTACTGGCCGCAGTTCTCGGGCATCATCGAGAGCTACTGGGGCCGGAACAACATCCATCTGCACAGCGACTACTTCGGCGTCGTCGTGCTGATGCTGGCCGGTGCGGCCTTCGGTGTCACGACGCACCGCAGCTTCCGCCGCTTCTGGATCGGCGTCTTCATCGTCTCGCTGATCTGGGCGTTCGGCGGCAACACGCCGCTGTATCATCTCATCATCCTCGTGCCGTACACGAAGTATCTGCGCGCGCCGAGCACGATGATCTACGTGACGACCTTCGCGACGGCGATACTCGCCGCGATCGGCACCGAACGCCTCTTCGCGCGCCGCGTGACGGCGCGCTACGCGGTGATCTGGGGGATCGTCGGCGCCGCGGTCGCGCTGCTCATGAGCGTCGGCGGCTACTCGGCGCTGTCGAACATGGTGGCGACGTCGGCGGCCGGACCGATGGCCGAGGCGTACGGATATCCGCCGGAAGCCGCGCCGCAGCTTGCGAGCATGGTCGCGGACAGAGCCGCGACGAACGCCGGCGCCGCGACGATCGGGATCTGGCGCTCGTTCATCTTCGTCGCACTCGCCGCCGCCGTGATGTGGATGTTCGCCAATGGCCGCATCGCCGCGCGCAACGCCGCAATCGCCATCTCGGTGCTCGTGGCGGTCGATCTATGGTCTATCGAGCGGCTCTACTGGCGCTTCTCGCCGCCGGCCAAGGTGCTGTTCGCAACTGATCCCGCCGCGGAGGCGATCAAGGCGGACATCGCGAAGACCGGAGAGCCGGGCAGGGTGCTCAACGCGCCGTTCGGCAGCGGAATCGTGAACGAGCTCGGACATCTCGACCGCGCGTTCAGCGGCGACAAGCTCTGGGTCCTTGGCCTCCGTATCCCGGGCGGCTATCACGGCAACGAGCTCGGCGCCTACAAGCGCATGATGGACATCGTCGTCGACTCGAACGCGATCCAGTACTCGCCGGCGTTCTGGCGTCATGAGAACGTGCGCTACTGGTACACCGGCGCCGACGAGCCGACCATGAATGCGATCGCGTCCCGTTACGGGATGTCGCCGTTCACGAAGCTCGCCGGACCGGTGCGCAACGCGTCGGGCTCGATGGTCTACTCGTACAAGGTCTCGGCCGACAACCCCGCGGCCTGGGTCGCGACGGCGATGACGAAGGCGCCGCAGGACCAGGCGCTCGGCACGGTCCTCAATCCGCGCTTCGACCCGCGGACCGTGGCAATCGTCGATACGACGGTGCGCGACCTCTCGCCACCGCCTCTTTCGGCGCTCCCGGCGCCCGCGAGCCACGTCGCCAAGGTCACCAGCTACGCCCCGGGGGCGATCGACGTGAAGCTCGACAAGCCCGCCGAGGCGGGGCAGGCGCTACTCGTCTCCGAGAACTACTTTCCCGGCTGGCATGCAACGGCCGACGGCAAGCCGGTGTCAGTAGGATTGATGAATTACAATCTTATCGGTGTGCCCCTGCCGGCGGGCGCGACGTCGATCCAGCTGCGGTTCACAGATGCAGCATATGAGAAGGGGAAGCGCGTAACTGTCATAGCGCTGTTGCTTGCGATCGCGGCATTCGTGGGCGGATTGGTGGTCGATCGCCGCCGCGACGTGCCGGAAGTCGTCCCTGCGTGACGAAGTCGTCCCGGGTTCGGGAAATACACCCGCTAGGAGCCTGCTGATGCAGTCAATGTCGTTCACGTCGTCCCGCCTCCGTCTCGCCCGCACGCGCCTCGCGCTCGTCACGGGTATCGCTTTCGCCGCGGCCTGCGGTGGGTCGAGCGAGCCGAAGATCCCGCCGAAGGATCTCGTTCCGGCCACGATCACCTCGGACATCTCCGGCACCCTGACGGCGGTCGCCGGCAGCACGATCACGACGCCGCTCGGCGTCACGGTCACGAACAAGGCCGGCGAGCCGCTCGATACGGTTCTCGTGACCTTCACCGTCACCAGCGGCAACGGCACGGTGGGGAGCAGCACGGTTCGGACGCAGGCCGGAAAGGCGAGCACCACCTGGACGCTCGGCCCCGCGGTCGGCACGCAGACCGTCACGGCGACCGTCGGCACGCTCGCTCCGGTGACGTTCACCGCGACCGCGACGGTCGGAGTGCCGGCGAAGATCACGAAGCTGTCCGTCGATCCGCAGACCGCACCGGCCGGCGGCACCGTGGCGTCGGCCCCGTCGATCAAGGTCACCGACGCGAACAACAATCCGATCGCCAACCTCCTCGTGACGTTCGCCGTCGCCAGCGGGGGCGGGACGATCACCGGCGGTTCGCCCAGCACCGACGCCAACGGCATCGCGACGGCGACCAGCTGGCGCCTCGGCAACGCCCCGGGTGTCAACACAGTGACGGCGGCCGCGTCGGGTGTCACGACGCCGGTGACGTTCACCGCGACGGGCACCATCGGCACGGCGACCAAGGTCACGATCACGAGCGCGGCGATCCCGACGCTCAACATCGGCCAGACGGCGACGATCACCGCGAACGCCTTCGACGCGAACAACAACCAGTTGACCAGCCCGACCTTCAGCTTCACGAGCAGCAACACGGCGGTGGCGACGGTCAGCGCCGGCGGCGTCGTGACCGCGGTGGGCTCGGGCACGGCGACGATCACGGTCGCCATCGGCACCGGCTCCGCGACCGTGAACGTCACGGTGGTCGGCCACGCCGAAGTGAATCCGGTCGCGAACGTCCACGTCGACGGCCGGCCGCGGCACATCGCGACCGCGGGTAACTCCGCCTATGTCGCGACCGGGAACAACGGAACCGTCGTCGCGATCGATGTGGCGAGCAACGCCGTCGCGTGGATCGACACGATCGGTAACAACGTCGCCGACGTCGCCGTGAACGCGGCAAACAGCACGATCGTCGCCGGGGGCTCGGGGGGCGCGGACGGCCCGCAGCTCTACTTCATCAGCCCGACGACCCATAAGGTCGTCGACTCGGTGGCCCTCGCCGCGAATCCGCTCTTCGTCACGATGAACGCGGCCGGTACGCGCGCCTACGTCAACGAAGATGATTTCGGCCTCCAGATCATCGACGTCCCGAGCCGTACCGTCGCCCTGCGTACGGTCATCGCCGGAACGCCGACGCTCACGCGCCTGGCGAAGGGCGACTCGCTGCTCTATGTCCAGACGCGCCTCGGCACGCTCTACGAGCTTTCGGCGGCCACCGGTGCCGTTCGCCGGTCGTTCGCGACGTCCGCGACGGTCGTCGACTTCGACATCAGCCCGGACGGCAAGACCGCCGTTCTCGCCGACAACTCGCAGAGCATCGACGTCATAAAGCTCGCGCCGGGTGGGCTGACCGGCCCGGTGGATTTCGGGTCGTCGACGATCGTGACCGGGGTCGGGTTCGCCCCGGACGGCACGCAGCTGTGGCTGTCGATGAACGGCACCATCGAAGCGATCATGCCCGACGCCGGCACCTTCGATCCGACCCTCATCGCGGGACGCAAGACGCTGGCGGCCTCGTTCACCAAGATCGCCTTCCTGCCGAGCGGCTCGGCGGCCCTGGTGTTCGACGAAGGCTCATTCAACCTGGTCATCTTCAAGTAACGCATGAACGAAGCTGGCGCCCCATCGGGCACCGAGGGCGCGCTCCGCGCGGAGCGCGCCCTCGTCATCGTTCCGACATACAATGAGCGCGAGAACATCGCGCGCCTGATCGAGACGGTCCTCGCCCAGGACCCACGGCTCGAGCTGCTCGTCGTCGACGACGGCTCGCCCGACGGGACGGCGGAGATCGTGAAGGGGATCATGGCCGCGAACACGCGCGTTCACATTCTCCAGCGCCCGAAGAAGATGGGGCTGGGGACGGCGTACATCGCCGGGTTCCGCTGGGCCCTCGAGCACACCTACGACTTCGTGTTCGAGATGGATGCCGATTTCTCGCACGACCCGGCGCACCTGCCGGACTTCCTGCGCGCGATCCAGAGCGCCGACCTGGTGCTCGGCTCACGGTACCGCGAGGGGAAGGTGACGATCGTGAACTGGCCGATCGCGCGCCTGCTCCTGAGCTACTTCGCGAACGTCTACGCGCGCTTCGTGACCGGCCTGCCGATCTGGGACGGGACCGGTGGCTTCAAGTGCTTTCGCCGTTCCGTGCTGGAAGCCATTGATCTGAGCAAGGTTGTCTCGAACGGCTACGCCTTTCAGATCGAGATGAGCTTCCGCGCCTGGAAGAAGGGCTTCAAGATCGTCGAGATCCCGATCGTCTTCGTCGACCGGACGGAAGGCCAGAGCAAGATGTCCAAGGCGATCGTGCGCGAGGCGATCTGGATGGTCTGGCGCTTGAGATGGTGGGCGATGACCGGCCGCGTCTGAGCCGCTTCGCACACCGTCTAACTTCAGGTCATGATCCCTAAAGGCCGTTCCTTCTACAAGATGAGCGGCTCGGGCAACGACTTCGTGTTCGTCGATGCCCGAACCGAACCCCGCGGCCGGCTCGGCGAGGCCGGCGTGATTCGCGACCTCTGCGCGCGCGGGACCGGTGTCGGTGCCGACGGAATCGTCTTTCTCGAGCCGTCGGAGCGGGCCGACATCCGACTGACCTACCTCAACGCCGACGGCTCGCGCGCCGACTTCTGCGGTAACGCAACGCTGTGCACGACCCGCCTGACGGCCGAGCTCGGGGCCGCCGATCCGTCAGGGTTCGCGATCGAGACCGACTCGGGGATCGTGCAGGCCCGGATCGCCGACGGTTTGCCGGAGATCGACCTGCCGCCGGTTTTCGACGTCGACCCTGAACAGGCGGGAATTCCGCTTCAGGCCGGCGAGTCCCGGATCGGCTACGCGATGGTCGGGGTGCCGCACCTGGTGATCCGGTGCGACGACGTGGCGACGATCGACGTCATCGGGCGCGGCCGCCCATTGCGATCCCATCCAATGATGCGCGACCACGGGGCGAATGTGAACTTCGTCTCGAAAGGACCGGACGGCCGGTGGCGGTACCGGACCTACGAGCGCGGCGTCGAGGCTGAGACGTTGGCGTGCGGAAGCGGGTCCGTGGCGACCGCGATCATGCTTCAGCTGTGGGGAGAGGCGCCTGGATTTCAGCCGGTCGAGATCGAAACGCGGTCCGGCCGCCTCCTACGGATCCGTCTGCCACGTGCCGAGCGCGGCTGGTCGCCAAGCCTGGCAGGGGAAGGTCGGGTGGTCTTTCAAGGATCACTTTCAGAGATCTGACCTAAGTCGTTGCGGCGCTGGCGAGTTCAGCGTTTGATCCAAGACATGCGTCGGGCTGGGGAAACTGTGGAGAAGTGAGTTCTCCACACTTTTTCCCCGGTGATAGTTTACATAATACATCTTATATGCACTTACGTGGTGACACCGCTATGT
>CBHWBX010000237.1:0-7063 GCA_966111935.1 uncultured Gemmatimonadaceae bacterium | reverse complement strand
CGTTTGGGATTCCGCGCCGTCAGCTCACGCCCTTCGCGCCGCACAAGGGTTTTGCGCCCTTCGCGCCGCTAAGCCTTTACGATCTCCTTTCAAACTTTCCTGTCCCTTAGACCGTCTAAGGGACCGGACCATGCCTCGCCCTTCCGTCGACCTCCTCCAGGGCACCCTCGATCTCATCGTGCTCAAGTCGCTCTCCTGGGGACCGATGCACGGCTTCGGGCTCGCGCGCTGGATCCAGGCGACCACTGACGACGTCCTCCAGGTAGAAGAAGGCTCGCTCTATCCCGCGCTCTACCGCATGGAAGACCGCGGATGGATCGCGGCGCAGTGGGCGCTCACGGAGAACGGGCGCCGCGCGAAGTACTACGCGCTCACCACCGACGGCCGCCGACAGCTCGTCGCCGCGACGAAATCATGGAACGAAGTGAGCGGCGCGATCGCCAAGATCATGGCGGCGCGGCGGGAGCCGGCATGACGGCCGACGATCGCGCGCCGGCGTGGCGGCGCTACCTCCGATTGCTGCGCGACGACGGCGCACGCGACGTCGACGACGAGCTGCACTTCCATCTGCAGTCGACGATCGACGAATACGTCGCGGCGGGATTCACGCGGCGCGATGCCGAAGCGGCGGCGCGGCGGAAGTTCGGCGACGTCGATCGCACACGCACGACGCTGTACACCCTCACCGAACAGCGGGAGAGACGCATGCAACGCTCGGAGTGGCTCGATACGCTCAGGCAGGACGTGGTCTTCGGGTTGCGGCAGCTGCGCAAGGCGCCGGGGTTCACGATCGTCGCCGTGCTCACGCTGGCCCTGGGCATCGGCGCGAATGCGGCGATCTTCAGCGTCGTGAACAGCGTGATGCTGCGACCGCTACCGTTCGCGAACGCCGATCGCGTCGTGCGGTTGTTGCAGCGCAACGGTGGCGATGCGATGGGCAGCATCCCTTTCGGCAACTTCGACACCTGGCAGCGCGAGGCGACCGGCTTCGAGGCGATGGGCGCGTACTGGGGCGGCGGGCGGGCGACGCTCACCGGGCAGGGGGATCCGGTATCGGTGCGCCGCTTCGGCGCGTCGGCGGGCTATTGGAGAGTACTCAACATGCCGCCGGTCCTCGGACGCTATTTCAGCGACGATGAGGATCGCGCCGGCGGTCCGTCGGTTGCGATCCTGTCCTCCGCGCTCTGGCGCAATCTCTTCGGCGGCGACGCCAAAATCCTCGGCCGCTCGATCATGCTCGGTGGAACGTCGTACACCGTGATCGGTGTCGCATCGTCCGACTATCTCCAGGATGGATCGGCCGAAGCGATCTGGGTGCCGTTGGCGCCGCCGGCGTCGAGGCTCGCCGACTTCTCGGATCACGAGCTCAATGTCTACGGTCTCGTGAAGCACGGTGTCTCGATCGAGGCCGCGGCGCGGCAGCTCTCGATGATCGACACGCGGCTGGCGAAGGAGCATCCGAACTCGTACTACGACGGCGGGATCATTCCGGCGACGCTGATGGACGATCTCGTCGGCGACATTCGCACGCAGCTCTATCTGCTCATGGGCGCGGTGGCGCTCGTGCTCCTCATCGCGTGCGGCAACATCGCGAACCTGTTGCTTGCCCGCGCGGCGACGCGTCGCACGGAGATCGCCGTGCGCGGTGCGCTCGGGGCGAGCCAGGGACGAATCGTCATGCAGATGCTCGTCGAGAGTCTGCTGCTCGCGGCGGCGGGGGGGATCGTCGGACTGGGGATCGCCGCGGCGGGAATCCGGTTTCTCGTCAGCTCACCGCTCCCGGTGCCGCGGCTGCACGATGCGAAGCTCGACGCGACCGTCGTTCTGTTCGCGATCGCGCTCGCGGCATTGTGCGCAATTCTGTTTGGATTGATTCCGGCGCGCCGCGCATCGCGCCTCGATCTGCAGCAGACGCTCCGCGACGGCGGACGCGAAGGGAAGTCCGCATCGCAGCGGCGCGCGCGGCAGATGCTCGTGATCGGCGAGCTCTGTCTCGCGCAGGTCTTGCTGATCGGCGCCGGGCTGCTCGTCCGCAGCTCGTTGGCGCTGAGCAGCGTGCCGCTTGGATTCGACGCGAACAATCTGCTCGTCGTCTCGTTCGGGCTTCCGGGCTCGCGCTACACGACACCGGGGAGCATGGAGCAGGCGTTCCATGAAGTGGAGACGCGCATCGCGGCAATCCCCGGTGTGCGCGCCGTCGGACGGAGCCAGCAGGTGCCGATCGCCGGCTTTGGATGGAACTGGAAGGTCTCGCGCGAAGGGAGTACGGGGACGGACGAGGGCACGGTCGTCTCCGACATGCGCTGGATCACCCCGAACTACTTCACCGCCCTCGGCTTGCCGCTGGTGCGCGGACGCTCGATCGCGGCGTCGGATGGCCCCGACGCGCCGAAGGTCGCGGTGATCTCGCGCGGGCTCGCGAACAAGCTCTGGCCGGGCGTTGATCCGATCGGGCATCGCATCTCGAACAACGGCAAGGTGTGGCGCGAGGTCGTCGGCGTCGCCGAAGACATGCGTGCGAACGGATTGAAGAGCGAGCCGCCGCTCGTGCTGTACATGCCGACCACCGATGCGGAGAACGGCGGCTACAGCTACGTCGTGCGCGGTGGGATTCCAGTGAAGAATCTCGTGCCGGCGATCCGCCAGGCGGTGAAGAGCGTCGATCCGCTCGTGGCCGTCGCGGGAATCACGACGATGGAAGAGGCGCTCGATCGGAAGCTCGCGCTCGACCGGTTCACGCGCTGGCTGTTCACCTTCCTCGGCGCGACCGGGCTCGCGCTGTCGATCGTGGGGGTGTACGGGGTGATCGCGTACTTCGTGACGCAGCGACATCGCGAGATGGGCGTGCGCCTCGCGCTCGGCGCGTCGCCGGGCTCGGTGCGGTGGCTCGTCGTGCGTGAAGGGCTGACGATCGCGCTCGTCGGCGTCGCGGTGGGCTTGCCGCTCGCGCTGGCGTCGAGCAAGCTCCTGGAATCGCTGATGTTCCAGGTGAGCGTCCATGACCCGTTCACATTCGCGTCCGTCGCGAGCCTGCTCGCGCTCGTCGCGATCGCGGCGAGCTATATTCCGGCACGACGCGCCACGCGAATCGACCCACTCGAAGCCTTGCGAAGCTGATGCTCACTCCCCCGCCGAGCCCGACGCCGAATCGTCCCTGGATTCCCACGTTCGTGCTCGGCGTGATTCTGTTCGGGCTCGGGCTGTTCATCGCGGTGCGGCCGCTGTTCACGCACAACGCCGTGCTCACGAGCGCGCGCTGGCTCGACATGACCTTCGCCGCGGTCTTCATGCTGCGTGGCGCACTCAACGTGAAGACCGCGCTTCGGCGTCGCGAAAGCGCGATGGCACGAGGGTAGCGATCCAAGGTCGCCGCCATGGCCACCGCTCGCACCGTTCCGTCCAAAACGTCCGAATCCCACCAGATCCCCGAGATCGAGATTCACTCGCTCGGGCAGTTCGTGGATCAGGTGACGCCGAGCGAGCCCGATCCGGTCGTCGGGCGTCGCCGCGACACGGGCGTGTACCGGGGTGCGTCGGACGCGCACGCGCCGCTCCTGACGACGCTCGACCGGCTCGGCGGCATCGACCCGCCGCACACGAAGGCGGATCTCGAGGAGCACGTGCTGCGGAACTACATCCGCTATGCGCGTCCGCACACGCAGGGGACACCGGTCAACGACTGGGAGGAGCTCTTCTCGGCGCAGCATCACGGCGTGCCGACGCGGCTGCTCGACTGGACGTACTCGCCGCTCGTCGCGGCATTCTTCGCGACGCGGCCGCGCGACGATGGCGAACGGGAGCGCGATCGCGCGGTGTGGCGGCTCGACTGGCAGCAGGTGCATCGCGCATTTCGCCTCCCGTCGCTCGCGCTGATGCCGCGGGACCTCGATACCATCTTCGAGGACGGTGGACATGCGACTCCCTGGCAGCTGTTCATGCGCGACTCGACCGCGCATCCGTTCGCCTGTCTCGTCGAGCCGCCGTCGCTCGATCAACGGATCGTCGCGCAGGCGGCGGTGTTCACGATCTCGACCGACAAGACGCGCTCGTTCGATCAGTTCCTGATCGACCACGGGCTCGGGAGCGCACTCACGAAGTACATCGTCCGCGCGGAATGCGTGGCGTCGATCCGCGATCAGCTCGATCTCGTGGGCGTCGACGAGCGGCGGCTGTTCCCCGATCTCGACGGCGTCGCGGCGGCGATCCGACGCTACTACGCGTAAGGGACAAGGCATAGCTTTCGAGCACTAATGCCTTCCCTCATGGCGTTCTTCAAGCGAAAAGAGAAAGCTCCCGACGAACCGCAGCGTCTCGACTGGAAGCTGCTCGAGCGCGGCGCGATCGCGCTCTACTACAAGTCCTCGGTGCTGTCCGGCGACATCGGCTGGTTCCGGCAGCAGCAATACGTGATCCACGAGCTGAATGCCGGACAGTGGTCGACGCCCGAAGCGTTCCACGCCGACGTGCAGCGCGTGCTCGGCTTTCCGTCGTACTACGCGAAGAATCTCGCGTCGTGGATCGACTGTCTTCCCGAGCTGTCCGTCCCCGATGACAGCGGGATGCTGCTCGTGTTCCGCGGCTACGATGCGTTCGCGAAGGCGCAGCCGCAGCTCGCTCAGACGATCCTCGACAGCATCGAGTCGACATCGCGACGCTTTCTGCTGACCGGCCGGCGGCTGCTCGCGCTCGTGCAGTCCGACGATCCGCGTCTGCGCTTCGAGCGCGTCGGGGCGCTGCCGGTGACGTGGAATCCGCGCGAGTGGACGGACGCCGACCGTGGTCTCGGCGGCCCGTCATGATGTAGTATTGACTTGCCGTGCGCGGAACCGTACTCATCCGCGCGATGAGTATCGCGTTTCGTCAACCGGCCGAGCCGAGCGACGAGTCGTTGGTGGCGAGCATCCGGGCGGGCGATCATGCGGCATTTCAATCGCTCTTCCATCGTCATTACGGCTCGTTGTGCGCATTTGCGTTCCGTTGCGTCGGCAGCGCCGAGGTGGCGGAGGACGTCGTGCAGGACGTCTTCATGTATCTCTGGCGGCAGCGCGACATCCTGGCGATCGACGGCTCGGTGCGCGGATATCTCTTCTCGGCGACGCGCAATGCGGCGACGAGCCAGATGCGCCATTCGCGGGTGGTTCAGCGCACGACGCCCGACGTCATCGCGTTGTTCGACCGCGCGCCGATCACGCCGGACCGGATACTCGCGGTCTCCGAAGCAACCGCGTCGCTCCAGCGGGCGATCGCGCGCCTGCCCGAGCGCTGCCGGTTGATCTTCACCCTCCAGCGCGAGCAGTCGATGAGCTACGCCGAGATCGCGTCGACGCTCGGCATCTCGGTGAAGACCGTGGACGTCCAGATGGGACGCGCGCTCAAGGCGCTGCGCCGCGCGCTCGGTCCGAACTGGCCCTGATCAGATCGATGTAGGGGTACGCCGGGGCTCGTGCGCCGTACAGGCGTGCGAACCACTGGAGCTCCGCGGTGATCGACGAAACAGACTGGGCGCGTCTGGCGCGTCATCTCGCCGGTGAGGAAACACCGGACGAGGCGGCGGCAACGCGCGCATGGATCGAGTCCGACGCCGAGCGACGCGCCGTCGCGGCGAGCATCGGGAACGCGTGGCGTGCCGCCGCGACACCACCGCCACGCGCGTGGGACTCGGCCGCGGCGTGGAAGCGCCTCAACGCAAAGGCGCTCAGCAGCGGGGGGCGAGTGCCGACGCCGGTCAAACCTCGGCGTGGTCACTGGGGGCGAGTCCTCGCGATCGGCCTGACGGCTGCCGCGGCGGCACTCGCGTTCTCTCTCGTCCGTCAGGACGACGTCCCGACCGTTGCGCCGCCACGCGCGGCGTCGCTCGATCGCGAGTTCCGCACCGCGCCCGGGCAGCGCGCCGTCGTCAATCTTGGCGATGGGACGCGCGTCGAGCTCGGGGTCGCGAGCCTGCTTCGCGTCAGTGGGACGAGCGGCGCCAGGCGCGAGGTGTTTCTCGACGGCGAGGCGGCGTTCACCGTGGTCCACGACACGACGCGTCCCTTCCTGGTGCATGCGCGCAATGCCGTGGCCGAAGATCTGGGGACGCGCTTCGGTGTGCGCGCGTACACGGACGACCCGGCGGTGCGTGTCTTCGTGGCGAGCGGCGAGGTGGCGCTCGCCGACACGGGACACACGACGCGCACCGTGCTGCTGCCGGGCGATCAGGCGGCGCTCGACGTGACGGGGCGCGTCGCGTTGGAGCACGGCGCGGACACGAGCGCGATGCTCGCGTGGACGCGCGACCGTTTCGTCGTGCGCGACGCGCCGTTGCGCGATGTGGCGCGGCAGCTCGCGCGCTGGTTCGACGTCGACATTCAGATCAGAGACTCAGCCGCGGCAGCGCGCCGGGTGACGATCGACATGCCGGCCATTCGTTTGACCGACATCCTCGGCGCGGCGACGACGCCGCTCGGCCTCATCTACTCTCAGCGCGGACGCGACGTCGTGATTCGTCGTCCGGCCGCGAACCCCGATTCCGATTCTCTCACCTCACGCAGGAGTGAGCCATGAACCTACAGACCATTCGCGTCCATACCGCGCGCGCGCTGTTCGCGCTCACGGTCGCGGCGCCGGCAGCGAGGGCGCAAGCACTGCGCGTCGCCAGCCAGGCGCCACAGTATCTGCCGTTGTCGACCGTGCGGGAAGGCAAGGTTCGCATGCCGTCGGCGCTCGCGCGTTCAGTGACCGTGCGCAAGACCGACGTGCTGCTTCAGGAAGTGCTGATGGACATCGCGACGCAGGCCGGACTCGGCCTGTCGTGCGGCGAGGATCTCGTGCAGGCGAAGCAGCGTGTGACCGTGGTGCGCAGCGGAACCGCGGCCGACGCGCTCGCCGACGCGACGCGTGACACGCCGTGGGCGGTGATGGTGACCGCCGGCGGGCAGGTGAGCGTGACGCGCGCCGATCGCTTGATCACGGGCAAGATCGCGGTAACGGTGGTCGATCGTGCGACGAACGCGCCGCTCGCGGGCGTCTCCGTGACCGTCGAAGGGACGTCGCTCGGCAACTCGACGGACGATCTCGGCACGTT
>CBHWBX010000236.1:0-7085 GCA_966111935.1 uncultured Gemmatimonadaceae bacterium | reverse complement strand
TAAAGGGGGGACTTAGAGGATCCGGTTGCGGCGCCACGCTCTCGGGTTGCGGGTCGCGACCCCCAAGCCTTACAACGGAGCCTCTTCGGCTTCCTTCACCCAAAAAGCCGCGCAAACCAGCTGTGGGTGTCGTTCCACATCACGATCAGGAACAGCAGCGCGATCGCGAACAGGCCGAAGCGGAGGATGTACTCGCGCGTCCGCATGCTGAACGGACTGCCCTTGGCCGACTCCAGCACGTTGATCAGGATCTGGCCGCCGTCGAGGATCGGCACGGGGAGCAGATTGAGCACCGCGACGTTGATGCTGAGCAGCGCGATGAGCTGGAACAGCACGTCGATGCCGTTGCGCGCCGCGTCGACTGCCGCGCGGGTGATCGCGATCGGACCGCCGAGCTGCTTCACCGACTGCTGTCCCGACCCGATGTCGTGGAGCACCTTGAACACGGCGCCGGCGTTCAGCCAGGTGATCTTCCAGCCGAGCTGAATCGACCGCGCGAAGCCGACCGATTCGTGCACCGCCGGGTTCCGCGCCGCGGCGCCGATCTTCCCGACCGCGTGCGACTGGCCCGTCGCCGGATCCGGCTCGTCGACGGACTTCGGCGTGACCTGGATCGTGTCGATCGCCGAATGGCGCGCGACGACGAACGTCAGCGGCTTGCCCGGGTTCGGCCCGACCTCGCTCACCATGTCCGGCCAGGAGCGCAGGACCGTCCCGTTCACGCTGATGATCGAATCACCCGGCTGAATCCCGGCCTTGGCCGCCGGATCCCCCGGGACCACCGAGTCGATCACCGGCGCGAGGTAGTAGACCACCGCATCGGCGACGTCCTCGCTCGAGACACCCTTGCCGAGCGGGACGGCAACGTCGCCATGTGGCGTCGTGAACTTCACCTGTCCCGACGACGCGAGGATCTCGCGACGGACCTCGTTCCACGACGCCACCGGCGTGCCGTTGACCGCACGGATGGAATCGCCCGGCTGGAGCTGGGCGAGCTGCGGCGCTTCGGCGATCGGGCGCACCGTGCCGACGACGGTCGACTTCACGACGTCCTGCCCCTGCCGCATCACGAGCACCGTCGCGACGACGATCGCGAGGATCACGTTCATCACGACGCCCGCGATCATGATCACGATGCGCGCCCACAGCGGCTTCGACTCGAACCAGCGATCCTCGGGCACCGGCTTCGGCCCGAACGGAATCATCGCGTTCGGGTCGTAGTCCTTGTCATGCTCGGCGCGTGTGGTCGCCTCTTCGTTCCCACCCTCGAGAAACGCCGTCTCGGCGTCGTGCCGCGACGCCATGCGGACGTACCCGCCGAGCGGGAGCCAGGCGAGGATGTATTCGGTCTCGCCGCGACGGAACTTGAAGATCGATGGGCCGAAGCCGATCGAGAATCGCGGCGCGTACACACCGACCGCCTTCGCGGCAAGAAAGTGCCCCAGCTCGTGCACGAAGATCACGAGTCCGAAGACGAGAATCGGGGCGAGCAGTGCCATCAGGCAAACCTTGCGTAAACGTTCCGACGGGCCGCGGCATCGGCGGCGAGGACCGCCTCGCGCGATCCTCCGTCGTGCGACGAAAGTTCATCCAGGGCTCCGGCAATCGCCACGCCGATGTCCTGGAACCTGATCCGGCCGTCGAGAAAGAGCGCCACCGCGGCCTCGTTCGCGGCGTTGAACACCGCCGGCGCCGCGCCCCCCTGCCGTCCCGCACCTACCCCGAGCGAGAACGCCGGGAAGAGCTCGGTGCGGATGGGCTCGAACGTCAACGGTGAAAGCGCGACCGGATCGAACTGAGGTACCCCGGTGTCCGGCACGCGATCCGGATACGTCAGCGCATAGAGCACCGGGAGCTCCATGCTCGGCACGCCGAGCTGCGCGAGCACGCTGCCGTCCACGAACTCGACGAACGAGTGCACGACGCTCTGCGGATGCACCACGACCTCGATCCGCTCGTACGGGAGGCCGAAGAGAAAGTGCGCTTCGATGACCTCGAGCGACTTGTTCGCGAGCGTCGCGCTGTCGACGGTGATCTTGCGTCCCATCTGCCAGGTCGGATGGCGCAGCGCATCCTGGAGCGTTGCGCGCTCGAGCTGCTCCGGCGTCCATTGCCGGAACGGTCCGCCCGAGGCGGTGATGACGACGCGACGCACCTCGACGTCCGGCCGTCCGGCGATGCACTGAAGGATCGCGCTGTGCTCGCTGTCGACGGGGACGAGCTCGCCCTGCCCGGCGCGCATCGCGTCGGTGACGATCGAGCCGGCCATGACGAGCGTTTCCTTGTTCGCGAGCGCGACACGCTTGCCGCGATGCAGCGCGGCGAGAGTCGCGTCGAGTCCCGCCGCGCCGACCACCGCGTTGATCACGATGTCGACGTCGTCGCGCTCCACCGCCTCGACGCAGCAATCGGCGGTGGTCTTCACGAGTCCTGAATAGGCCGGCTTGAACGCGTTCACCTGCTCCTCGAGCAGCGTCGCGTTGCTGAACGCCGTGAGCGCGGCGACGCGAAAGCGGTCGCGCTGACGCCCCAGCACACGCAGCGCCGTGGTGCCCACGGATCCCGTGGATCCGAGCACCGCGACACCGCGCTTGTTGTCCTGACGATCGATCATGGCACCACGGTGAGGAGCCAGCCCAGTACGACGTACGACACGGGCATCACGAAGAGCAGGCTGTCGCAGCGATCGAGGATGCCGCCATGGCCGGGGATCAGCGTCGAGCTGTCCTTCACGCCTGCTTCGCGCTTGAAGAGGGACTCGGCGAGATCACCGAGCTGCGCGGCGACGCTCACGAGCGCGCCGAACCCGAGCGCGCCGATGGGACGCCAGATGAACCCGAGATGCGTCGCCGGCGCGAGCGCGAACTGCGCGAACGCCCACGTGACGAGCATCGTAAAGAGGATCCCGCCGATCGCGCCTTCGACCGTCTTCCCGGGGCTGACCGACGGAATGAGCTTGTGCTTCCCCATCGCCCGGCCGACCGCATAGGCGCCGATGTCCGATGCCCACGTCGCGAGCAGCGGAAGCAGGAGCAGCAGCCCGCCCGACGGGATCTGCCAGCCGCCGATGTGCCACTCCGACGGCGCGAACGCGTACGGGTGCGCGGAGATCGCGTACGCGTAGCTGAGCGTCGCGCCGGTATAGATCACACCGAACACCGTCGACGCCACCGCCCCGAGCGGACGACCCGCGACGCCGCGCGTCCAGATCGCGACCGAGAGCAACACGAGAGCGACGAGCACGGCGATCGTGCCGATGCCGAGCGCTTTCGGAGTGTTCGGGTCGTAGAGGTGCAGGTAGAACGCGTGGACGGCGAGCGGAATCAGGCCGGCGAGCGCGATACCAAGATCGTCGAGGGGAGCGAGGCCGGTCCCGCGGGCGATGCGGAAGAACTCCCAGGCCCCGAGAGCGGCGATGACGGCGAGGAGCGCCGCGAGGGGCGCTCCTCCGTACAACACGATGGCGATCGCGATCGGCGCGGCAACCACGCCGAAGGCGACACGCTTGGTGAGCTCCGAGCTCACCTCACACTTCCATGATCTCGGCTTCCTTCGCCTTGATCAATTCGTCGATCTTGTGGATGAAGTCGTCGTGCAGCTTCTGGAGATCCTTCTCCGCGTGCTTGACGTCATCCTCGGACACGCCGGTCAGCTTCTTCAGCGCGTCGCGGGCGTGGGTGCGCGCGTGGCGGACGGCGACCCTACCGTCTTCCGCCTTCCCGTGCACGATCTTCACGAGCTCCTTGCGGCGCTGCTCGTTCATCTGCGGGAGCGGAACGCGGATGATCGCGCCCTGCGCCGACGGCTCGAGGCCGAGGCCGGACTCGCGGATCGCCTTCTCGACGATCTTGATCTGGCCCTTGTCGAACGGCGTCACGATCAGCACACGCGGCTCGGGGGCGTTGACCGTCGCCACCTGGTTGAGCTGCATCTGCTGGCCGTACATCTCGACGCGAACGGTGTCGAGCATGCTCGGCGAGGCCTTGCCCGAACGAACGGACGAGAACTCGTGCTTGACGTGCGCGATGTCCTTGTCCATCGCGCTGCGGGCGTCCTTCAGAATCTGTTGAATATTGCTCATCGGACGAGGGTGCCGATGCGCTCGCCGCGAATCGCTGCGACGATCGCGCCCGGACGGTGGATGTTGAGAACGATGAGCGGCAGCGCGTTTTCGCGGCAGAGCGTGATCGCGGTCTGATCGATGACCTTGAGCTCTTCCATGATCACGTCGCGGAAGCTCATCTCTTCGTACAGCTTGGCGTTCGGATCCTTCTTCGGGTCGGCGGAATAGACGCCTTCGACGCTCGTCGCCTTGATGATGACGTTCGCCTTGATCTGGATCGCGCGCAACACCGCGGCGGTATCCGTCGAGAAATACGGATTGCCGGTGCCGGCGGCGAAGATCGTCACGCGGCCCTTCTCGAGATGGCGGATCGCGCGACGGCGGATGTACGGCTCGGCGATCTCCTCCATCCGGATCGCCGTCATCACCCGCGTGTCGATGCCCTTCCGCTCGAGGACGTCCTGCACGGCCATCGCATTGATGACGGTGCCGAGCATGCCCATGTAGTCGGCGGCGACGCGGTCCATTCCCGTCTTCGACAGAAGCGAGCCGCGGACGATGTTGCCACCGCCGATCACGAGACCGAGCGACGCGCCGGTCTCCTTAACGGAAACGACTTCGTCGGCCAATCGATTGACCGTATCGAAGTCGTATCCAAAACCTTTCTCGCCGGCGAGCGCTTCGCCGGAGAGCTTGAGCAGAACGCGAGGATATTTCAGATCGGTCATGCCGAGGAAGATACAAGGAAAGGTCCTGGGTCCTAGGTCCTGGGTCCGAAGACCCGGAACCGAAGACCCAGGACCTGCTTTTCTTACTCGCCGAGCTGGTAGCGGACGAAGCGACGGACCTGAACGTTCTCGCCCGTCTTCGCCGACGTCTCCTTCACGAGGTCGCCGATCGTCTTCTTCGGCTCGCGGACCCACGCCTGGTGCAGGAGCGCGACGTCCTTGTAGAACGCCTGGATCTTGCCCTCGACGATCTTCTCGATCATGTGCTCGGGCTTGCCTTCCGCCTTGACCTGCTCGATGAAGATGCGGCGCTCGGACTCGACCTTGTCGGCCGGGACCGAATCCTTGTCGATGCCGATCGGCGCGGCGGCGGCGACGTGCTCGGCGATCCAGCGGCCGAGCTGCTGGAAGTCGTCGGTGCGCGCGACGAAGTCCGTCTCGCAGTTCAGCTCCACCAGCACGGCGATCTTGCCGTTGTGGTGGATGTAGTTGGCGATCATGCCTTCCTTCGCGGCGCGGCCGGCGCGCTTCTCGGCCTTGGCGGCACCCTTGGAGCGGAGGTACTCGACCGCCTTGTCCAGGTCACCGTTGGTCTCTTCGAGCGCCTTCTTGCAATCCATCATGCCCGCGCCGGTGCGCTCACGCAGCGTCGCGACGTCTTTCGCGGTAATGGCCATTTAAAGAACCCAGAGGGAGCGCAGCGACCGAGGGGTCGCTCTCCCTGCGTTGTAGTTAAGTGCTCAAACGAGCGAGAGATCGCGTTGGAGACAGCGATCCCTCGCTTCGCTCGGGATTCGGTTACTCGCCTTCGGGAGCGGCGGCTTCGTCAGCCCCGCCTTCTTCGCCCGGTCCCTTGAGGCGGGCGGCGATCGCTTCCGGCTTGGCGCGGCGGCGACGCGGGCGGCGGCGACGACGCTTCTCGTCCTCTCCGGCCGGCTCGGCGCCACGATCCGAGCTGTAGGTGTAGCTCTCGCCCTCTTCCTCTTCGACGCGGGCCGGCGCTTCGCGACGGGCCTCCACGACCGCATCGGCGATCGCCCTCGTGATCAGCTCGACCGAGCGGATGGCGTCGTCGTTGCCGGCGATCGGCACGGAGATGAGGTCCGGATCCGCGTTCGTATCGACGATCGCGATGATCGGGATGTTGAGCTTATTCGCTTCGCTGACGCCGATGCGCTCCTTCTTCGAATCGACGACGAACATGAGGCCCGGGAGGCGACCCATGTTGCGAATGCCGTCGAGATACTTGGAGAGCTTCTCGCGCTCGCGACGGAGCATGAGCTGCTCCTTCTTCGTGTAGTTCTCGAATTCGCCGCCCTCTTCACCGCCCGCCTCGAGCTCCTTCATGCGGCGGACCTGCTTCTTCACCGTCTGGTAGTTGGTGAGGAGACCGCCGAGCCAGCGCTCGGTGATGAACAGCGCGCCGCACCGCTCGGCTTCCGCCTTGACGATGCCGGCGAGCTGCGGCTTGGTGCAGACGAAGAGCACGTTCTCGCCACGGAGCACGACTTCACGCGCGAGCTTCTGCGCGAGCTCGATCTGGCGGAGCGTCTTCTGGAGGTCGATGATGTGGATCCCGTTGCGCTCCGCGAAAATGAAGCGGCGCATCTTGGGATTCCAACGACGGGTCTGGTGCCCGAAGTGGACGCCGGCGGCGAGGAGCGCCTCGAGCGTCGGAGTGGTGGAGGATGCCTGCTGCTGCTCGGACATGGGTCTGTTCCTGATGGGGTTTTGACGTGGGGTGCTGTCAGCGTCGTATTAGACCAGAGGTTCCTGGCACCGTAATACCGACTCGAGCGACCCTGAGAGATCTGAGGGGCTCGGGGTGAGGGGTTAGGGGATTAGGAACGGCGTTCCTCGTCCCTACCCCCAAACCCCTAATCCCTCGCTTAACGCTTCGAGAACTGGAAGCGCTTACGAGCCTTCGGACGACCCGGCTTCTTACGCTCGACCGCGCGGGCGTCGCGCGTGAGGAGACCGAGATCGCGAAGCTTGCGGCGATGGCCTTCGTCGATCTTGACGAGGGCGCGGGCGACCGCGAGGCGGAGCGCGCCGGCCTGGCCGGTCGAGCCGCCGCCGTCCACGTTCGCCTTGACGTCGTAGCGGCCGAGCGTGTCGGTCGCTACGAACGCCTGCTGGATCGACGTCACGTGCGAGGGGCGCGGGAAGTAGTCACCGAGCGTCCGGCCGTTGACGTCCCACTTGCCCGAGCCGGGCTTCAGGAAGACGCGGCACACCGCTTCCTTACGGCGGCCGATCGCATGGATGTTCTGGTCCGCCATGGTTTACTTCTC
>CBHWBX010000235.1:0-7090 GCA_966111935.1 uncultured Gemmatimonadaceae bacterium | reverse complement strand
GAATCGGCCGGATGCCGACCTCGTGCAGCAGATCACGTACACGGAGATGCGGACGTACATGCAGTCCGTCCTGCTCCGGGACTCCGACGTCATGAGCATGGCCCACGGCCTCGAGCTGCGGCCGGTGCTGCTCGACCACGATCTGGTCGAATATGTGTATGCGCTCCCGGCGGAGCTCAAGCTCGGCCGCGGTGCGCCGAAGCAGCTTCTCATCGATGCGGCGGGCGATATCATTCCCGACTCGCTGCGCCGGCGCGCGAAGATGGGGTTCGAGCTGCCGTACCGGTCATGGATTGGCGGACCGCTCGCCGCACGCGTCGGCCGGCTGCTGGACAGCGAACCGGCGCGAGCGATTTTCAGCCGGCAGTATCTCGAGCACGAGCGGCGCGGGCTGGCCCGCGGGCGGACCACGAACGGGCTCTGGACGGTCGCGGTCCTTCTTGCCTGGCTCGACCGCAACGCCGTCGACATCAATTTTGAATGAGCACACACTCAATCTGCTCCCATAATCGGGACGCGGCCGTGGTTTGGGTCCCCTCCACTCAGCCGCGCCGATGACCCGTGTCGCGCTCTCCTGGAACGAGCTGCCGGCGTACGGTGCCGCACTCGTTCGCGACGGCATCCGACAGCTCGGGTCACCGGTGTCGGTCGTCGCGACGCGCCCGACCATCCCGATCCTGGGCATGGAGGAGATCCTCGGCCAGCCGGTAAACTGGATCGACCCGTCGGGAGTGACCTCCTGGTCGCAGATCGGGCTCGAGGTGCCCCGCGTGTTCTTTCAGGCGGGATGGTACATCGACTCCTTCATCCATCTCGGGCGAGAGGTGCGGTCGCACGGCGGAAAGGTCGTCCTGCTCGCCGACAACTGCTGGAAGAACAGCCCGCGGCAGTGGGCCGGCAGCGTCGTGTTCCGCGCGAAGCTCCGCCGCAACGTCGACGCGGTCTGGGTCCCCGGCGCATCGGGCGCGCGGCTGATGCGATGGTTCGGAATGCCGCGGGACGCGATCTATCAGGGGTTGTACGGGTCTGACCCAGCGCGATTCGACGTCGGCCCCCTGCTGTCCCAGCGTCCGAAGACGTTCATTTACGTCGGCAAGCTCATTGAGACGAAGGGCGTCGTTCAGCTGATCGAGGCGTTCACCCGCTTTCGGGCCAACCATCCCGACTGGTCGCTCGCCGTATTCGGCGACGGCCCGCTGCGCGACCGTTTTCAGGACGTTGCCGGCGTGACCGTGAATGGATTCGCGCAACCGCCCGAGGTCGCCGCGGCGATGCGCTCGGCGCGTTTTCTCGTTCTGCCGTCGTGGGGCGATCATTGGCCGCTCGTCGCCAACGAGGCGGCGCTGTGCGGCTGCGGGTTGCTCCTCACGAGCGCCTGCGGCAACATCAGCGAATTTGTGGGCGACGAAAACGGTCGGGTGTACCCCCCGCGCAGCACGGGCGGACTTCTCAGTGCGTTCGAGTGGGCCGCGAGCCGCAGCGATCGACAGCTCGACGCGATCACCGAGGATAGCCGCCGGCGCGGCATGCGCTACACCCCGGCGAACTTCGCCGCGGAATTCGGGCGCATCGTTTCCGCGCTGCGGTAGGCACAGGTGCGAGAGCTGAAGGACCGATCGGAGCGCGATTCGCTCGTCATCGGCGTCGACGCGTCCAGAAATCGCTCTGGCGGCGCGCGAGCCTATCTGATCGCGCTCTTCAACGGGCTTCGTCCCCAGGACTTCGGGATCGCGCGCATCCACCTCTGGGCGCCGGCGGATCTGCTGGCCGAGATTGCCGATCATCCCGCGCTGGTGAAGCACTCCCCGCCGGCGCTCGAGCGTTCGCTTCCGTACCAGCTCGCGTGGCAGGCATTCGTCGCCGGACGCGAGGCGAGGGCGCTTGGGTGCGACCTGCTGTTCACGACCGACGCGAGCACGGCGAGCAGCTTCCAGCCGATGGTCACGTTCAGTCAGGATCTTCTCGCTTACGAACCGGGAGTCCCCGAGCAGTTCGGGTGGGGGAGTCAGCGGCTTCGCCTGATCGGCATTCGGTGGCTCCAGAATCGAGCGTTCCGCCGCTCGATGGGCGTGATCTTTCTGACCAGGTACACGGCGCGCGTGATCCAGCAGTCGTGCGGGACGCTCGATCGCGTCGCGATCATTCCCCACGGTGTGGGAGACAACTTCCGGCTCGATGGATCGCGGCCATCCTGGCCGCGTCCCGGGGAGCGGCCGGTGGACATCGTGTACGTCTCGAACACTGCCACCTACAAGCACCAATGGGTCGTGGTCGAGGCAATCGGCCTGCTGCGCGCCGCGGGGCACGACGTCCGACTCACACTGATCGGCGGCGGCGAGGGCCCGGCGCAGCAGCGATTGGAGAGGACGATCTCAACGGTCGATCCGACCGGCAGCTTCGTGACCCAGCTGCCGTTCATCCCCCACGCGGATCTGCCGGCCCACCTCGAGAAGGCGGACTTGTTCGTCTTTGCTTCGAGCTGCGAGGCGTTCGGAATCACACTGCTCGAGGCCATGGCCGCTGGGGTGCCGACTGCGTGCTCGGATCGCAGCAGTCTTCCCGAGATTCTCAGAGACGGAGGCGTATATTTCGATCCTGAAAATGCGCCCTCCATCGCTGCGGCCCTGGAACTGCTCATCCGCGATCCGGCGCTTCGGCAGTCGGTAGCCGGGCGCGCTCGGGAGTACGCGCGGGAATTCACCTGGCAGCGATGTGCCGCGGCAACGTGGCAGTTCGTTGTCGATTCGGCTCGCGCCGGCTGACGATCGGGCTCACAATCAGTGAGGCGGAGGCGATCGTCGCCACCGCTTCCTTACCTTGCGACGGCAAAGAGACGTATGGACCTCGGAGCATACAAGAACAGCAAAGGGCAGATCTGGCTGAATGTTGCCTCGTCGACGTACGTCCTCCCGGACTTCGTCAATCTCGACAACCACGTATTTCTGAAGTTCCGGTGGGCGCTGCCGTTCGTGAAGCCGGCGCTCTCACGCGGCCACGCGGCGATGGCGACGGAGTACTTGAACGCATCGGCGAAGGCGACCCTGCTTCAGCACGACTGCCGTGCCCGCCTCCGTCTCCCTGACGGGTCGGTCGACCACATCCTCTGCTCGCACTTTCTCGAGCACGTCCACCAGGACGAGATGCTGCGCATCCTGGCCGACTTCCGGCGCGTCCTCCGCCCCGGCGGGACGCTTCACGTGATCGTGCCCGACCTCCGCCGCCTGATCGATGAATACCTGACGAGCAGCGCGTCGGGCAATCAGCATGCGGCCGACGACTTCATCATCCGCTCGATTCTCAGCAGCAAGAGCCGCGGTTCGCTGCGCTACCGTCTGATGGAGATGCACGGCGGCTTCGGGCTGCAGCACCGCTGGATGTACGACAAGGCCTCCATGGACGCCCACGTCGGGAACAGCGGATTCGAGGTCAACGACGCCCTGGTCACCCCGAGCGACGAGTTTCGAAAGGGCGACTACTCCGTCCATGTAAAGGCGACGAAAGCATAAATCCCGCGGGTCGCTCGCGTTGGCCCGCGCTTTTGCTAGACTTCCTCGTGCGCCCAACCATCCGGTGGGTCGCCGCGACGTCCGTCCGCGAGTACGGGCTCGCTCTCTCATGTTGCGCCGCGCGCCAGGCATATGGTCCGTAGTTATCAGATCTGCACGAATTGCGTCATGGACACGTCGGACTCGGGCATCACGTTCGACGCCCAGGGTCGTTGCGACTACTGTCGCAACTACGAGCAGAACATCCTGCCGCACTGGCACACGGACGTTCGGGGTGAGCGCGAGATCATGCGCCAGGTCGAAACGATCCGGCGCGATGGGCAGGGCCGCGATCACGACTGTCTGATCGGCATCAGCGGCGGTGTGGACAGCTCGTACGTGGCGTACCTGGCGAAGGAAAAGTTCGGGCTCCGCCCCCTGCTGTTCCACGTCGACGCGGGGTGGAACTCTCAGGAGGCCGTGCACAACATCGAGCGGCTCGTCGACTGCCTGGGCCTCGACCTGCACACCGAGGTGATCGACTGGGCCGAGATGCGCGACCTCCAGCTCGCGTTCTTCCGGGCGCAGGTCCCGCACATCGATACGCCGCAGGACCACGCCTTCTTCGCCGGTCTGTATAACTTCGCGGCCAAGCACTCGTTCAAGTACATCCTGACCGGCGCGAACTACTCGACCGAGTGCGTGCGCGAGCCGCTCGAGTGGCACTATCACGCCTCCGACCTGCGCCAGCTGCGCGACATTCACCGTCGCTTCGGCACGCGTCCGCTCTCGAGCTTCCCGACCGCCGGGATCCTCAAATTCAAGCTCTTTTATCGGTTCGTGAAGGGCGTGCGCGTCGTCAAGCCGTTGAACCACGTGCCGTACTTCAAGGAAGACGCGATCAACCTGCTCGCCGAGCGCTTCGGCTGGCAGCGATACGCCCATAAGCATTACGAATCGCGCTTCACGCGGTTCTACGAAGGCTACTGGCTCCCGCGCAAGTTCGGCTACGACAAGCGGCGGGCGCACTTCTCGAGCCTGATCCTGACCGGCCAGATGACGCGCGAGGAGGCTCTCGACCGGCTCGCGCGCCCGGCGTATGATGAGTCGATGGTCACCGGCGATTTCGAGTACATCGCGGCGAAGCTCGACATCTCGGTCGAGGAGCTTCAGAGCCTCTTCGACGGGCCGAAGAAGAGCTATCGCGATTACGACCACAGCATGGGGATCATCGAGCTCGGCACCCGGGTCCTCCGGGCTGCCGGTATTCAGCGCGCGCTCATTCGATGATCGCGATCGTTGACTACGGGCTTGGCAACATCGCGGCGTTCCTGAACGTCTATCGCCGGCTCGGTATTCCCGCCCGAACCGCCTCGACGCCGGCGGAGCTCCAGGATGCGGAACGGATCATTCTCCCCGGCGTCGGTCACTTCGATCACGCCATGGCGCGCCTCGACGCCTCCGGCATGCGCGACGCGCTCGAAGCGCGCGTTCACAAGGAGCAGATCCCGGTGCTCGGCATCTGCGTCGGCATGCAGATGCTGGCCGACGGCAGCGAGGAGGGATCGGCCGCCGGTCTGGGCTGGATCCCTGGACGCGTGCGCTCGTTCGTGAGCTGGAAAGCCGACGCTCCGCCGGCAATCCCGCACATGGGCTGGAACGACGTGCAGCCGCGGGTCGCCGCCGACGGCGGGCTGTTCACGCAGCTCGAGTCGGATGCGAAGTTCTACTTCCTTCATTCGTACCTGTTCACCTGCGCCGACTCCGCCGACGTCCTCGCCGAGGCCGAATACGGCGCGCCGTTCGCCTGCGCCGTTCGCCGCGGGAACGTCTACGGTGTGCAGTTCCACCCCGAAAAGAGCCATCACTTCGGGACGCAGCTTCTTCGCAACTTCGCCGCACTCTGATCCGTGCTCAGGCCTCGCGTCATCCCCTGCCTTCTCCTTCGCGACGGTGGGCTCGTCAAGACCGTCCGCTTCGCGGACCCGAAGTACGTCGGCGATCCGATCAACGCGGTCAAGATCTTCAACGAGAAAGAAGCCGACGAGCTGATGGTCGTCGACATCGACGCGACGGCGAAGGACCGCGCGCCGAACGAGCGGCTGATCGCGCAGTTCGCGGTCGAATGCCGGATGCCCCTCTGCTACGGCGGCGGCATTCGCACGGTCGAGCAGGCGCGGCGCATCACCGGCCTTGGGGTCGAGAAGATCGCGCTCAGCGCGGCGGCACGCGAACGCCCCGAGCTCATTCGTGAGATCGCGAGCGAGATCGGTTCGCAGAGCGTCGTCGTCGTGCTCGATGTGCGGCGGTCCCCGCGCGGGAAGTACGAGGTCTTCACCCGCAACGGAACCCGGGCAACCGGCATCGACGTCGTGAGTGCGGCGCAGGAGGCGGAACGTCTCGGCGCGGGCGAGGTCGTGATCAACGCGATCGATCGCGACGGAACGATGGCCGGCTATGATCTCGACCTGTGCCAGTCGGTTCGACGCGCCACGCGTCTCCCCCTTACCTTCCTCGGCGGCGCCGGATCGCTCGATCACATCCGCGAGCTCGTCGATCGGTGCGGCGTCGTGGGTGCGGCCGCAGGCAGCTTCTTCGTCTTCAAGGGAGCTTACCGCGCCGTGCTGATTAGTTATCCGACCGGCCCGCAGAAGGAATCCCTCGGCCAACGCGGCCTCCCCCGCTGATCTCCGGTATGCCTGCTGCAACTTCGAACGACTTTCACGGCGTCCTGCTCATCACGGGTGGCACCGGCTCCTTCGGCCACGCGGTCCTGCGCCGCTTTCTCAACTCGTCGGCGTCGGAGATTCGCATCTTCAGCCGCGACGAGAAGAAGCAGGACGACATGCGAAAGCAGTACGCGAACGAGAAGCTGAAGTTCTATCTCGGCGACGTGCGCGATTCGCGGAGCCTGGCCGCCGCATTCCGTGGCGTCGATTACTGCTTTCACGCGGCTGCGCTCAAGCAGGTGCCGTCGTGCGAGTTCCACCCGATGGAAGCGGTGCGCACGAACGTGATGGGCACCGAGAACGTCATCGAGGCCGCGGTGGCGGCTGGCGTCAAGCGTCTCGTCTGCCTGAGCACCGACAAGGCCGTGTATCCGATCAACGCCATGGGGATCTCGAAGGCGTTGATGGAAAAGGTCATGGTCGCGGCATCGCGCAACCTCGGTTCGACGCAGACGGTCATCTGCGGAACGCGGTACGGCAACGTCATGGCCTCGCGTGGCTCGGTGATTCCCCTGTTCGTGAACCAGGTCAGGCAGGGCCTGCCGATCACGATCACCGATCCGGCGATGACGCGCTTCATGATGACGCTCGAGGAAGCCGTGGAGCTGGTGTTGTACGCGTTCGCCAACGGCAACAATGGCGACATCTTCGTACAGAAAGCTCCCGCCGCCACGGTCGGCACGCTCGCCAAAGCGCTTCTCGATGTCCTCGAGCGTCCAGACCATGAGATCCGGGTCATCGGGACGCGCCATGGTGAGAAGCTCTACGAGACGCTGCTCAGCCGCGAGGAGTTCGCGTCCGCCGAGGACCTGGGCGGCTACTACCGCTGTCCCCCGGACGGCCGCGATCTGAACTAATAGAAGGTCGTCGAGCTGG
>CBHWBX010000234.1:0-7124 GCA_966111935.1 uncultured Gemmatimonadaceae bacterium | reverse complement strand
TTCCTTCTTGCCGGCGAGATAGTCCTGCTCGATCCGGCTGCGCAGCGCCTTGAACTTGCCGAAGTCCACCGCGACGTCGGTCCACGCCGCCTGCGTCGTCCCCGCGTTCGCCGTCGCGCGACGCAGATAGAAATTGTTCTCGTCGCGGCCGACCTTCATGAACATCTGAAGGTCGCCGTTCTGCCCCCACCCGTTGCCGCGGCCGCGCGCCCACACGCGCAGCTCCTGGTAGCCGAGGAAGTACTGCGGGCCCGCGGGGAAACGATTGAATGCCTCGACGCGATCGTACAGCCGCATGTTGCCGGCCTGAATGCGCATCGAGCTTTCATTGATCACCGTCCGCGTCGCCGCGAGCGCGGCAAGACGGCTGTCCGCCTGATCGCCGACGCCCGGCGGCGGCTGATACACCACCGCGGTCGTCGAATCGTTCGTCCCGATCGTCGACAGGACCGAGAAGCCCACGCTCTTGTTCACGCCGCCAAGTCCGGCGAGCGTCTGGCTGCTGCGATTCAGCCACGGCGCGCCGGTCACGCGCAGCTCGGCGATCGGGAACTGCGTCAGCTCGCCCGGATCCTGGAGCTCACCCGACACCACGGTCATGCGCAGCGCCCGAATGCGCCGGCGATTCACGTCGTTCAACGAGTCGCTCGGCGACTTGAACGGGATGCTCACGAGCACCCAGTTGCGCTTCCGCGGAATCGCCGTGCCGTTCACGAACACCGTATCGGTGTACGCGCCGCCGACGCGCTTGAAACGCGACGGATCGCTCAGCTTCACGACGTAGCGCAGCAGCCGCTCGCTCTCGCGTCGCGCGCTCGGGAGGTTCATCGTCTCGTCGAGATCGATGTCCTCCTCGTCGAGGCGGTGATTCCCGATCGTGCAGTTGGTGTTCTGGTCGCCGAGCAGCAGGATCGCGCTCGGCGTCGCGCGGCAGATCGGCACGTCCGTCTTGCGCACGGCGCTCGATCCGTCGGTGACGAGCACTGAGCGCACCAGATCCCCGGGCAGGCCGGTGTCGTTTGCATCCGAGTTGAAGGCATGCGAGAACCGATCGCGCTCCGTGTCGAGCGTGTCGAAGCTCTGCACCTGCTTGCCCGTGAACGCCGTGTCGACGGCGCCGCTGCCGAAGCGCGTGATCGTCATCGCCGTCGGCGCAAACGCGAGGCGGTTCTCGGAGACGTCGCCGAAGTCGAAGATCAGTGAGGGATTCTTCTTGAGCCCCGCGGTCGCCGTGTCGACGAGCGCCCAGAACTCGAGGTGCTCGTTCGCCGTGAGATCGATCCCCGAGGGACTGAGCACGGTGCGGATCGACCGCCACCGCTGTCCGCTCGTCGCCGGCGTTCCCGACGTCCAGCGGTACGTCTGGTTCGACGGTTGAAATCCGCCGAGCTTGTCGAGCGGCAACAGCGTCAGCCACATCACCGGCTCGTTCGACTCGATGCCGCCGCCGGTGAAGCGCAGCAGCGGATCGATCGCGCTGCGCGTGAAGGTGATCGGCGCGCCCGAGCGCGAGCGCGGCAGCGTCTGCCAGACCATCGTGCTCGCGCTCTGCGGCTCGAAGAACGTTCCGCCGAAATCCGACCGCAGCGTGTGGCCGTACGCCGGCTCGCTCGAGTACGCCCACGCGACGTCGCTCAGCGGGATCGACAGACCGCCGTCGGCGTCGAACGTCTCGAGATAGGCCGAGTTGCCGTTGCGCGCCGCGAACTGCGGGCGGCTGCTCGCGACTTCCGTCACGAGCGAGACGCGCGACGGCACGTTCGACCCGCCGAACGGCAGCTTGCTCACGAGCCGCGACAGCGCCGGCGCATCCCAGCTGAAATTCCCCGTCGCCCCCGCGGTGAGCGTCGATGCCCCCTGGAAGCCGAGCGTCGGACGCGTCAGCTCCTGCGCGTTCGACTGCGACTGTCCGATCGCCGCGAACGTCAGCATGCCGTGCGACACCGGGACTTCCGAAACGAATCCCGCGAGCCGCGTCGTCGCCGGCGCGAACACCGGATTCTCCTCGTAGCTCGCCTCGACGCGCCGCTGGAGCCGGAACAGCGTGTCCGGCCGCGTGAACTCCACCTGGCCGATGTCGTAGTTCACGGTGTAATCGAGCCCGCGTACGAGCGGCCGGCCGTCGAGCAGGATCCGCTCGGAGTTCGGGCGCATCTGCGTCGCCCCGAGCATCACCGTACCGAACGTCTCCAGCCCTGCCGTCTCGAAGGTGAAGTGCAGCCGGTACACCGACGCCGGATGCTGCGGCGAATACAGATACTCACCCGGGGTCGTGTAGATCGGTTCGTTCGTCGGATTGCCCGCCGTCACCAGCCCCGAGTCGCGCGCCGCCGATGCGAACGGCTGCGTCGACGGGAAGATCAGGAAGTAGTCGCGAATGATCTGCGCCGCGTCGAGCGACTGGCCGTTGCGCACGTCGGGCGCGCCGGCGCCGAGGTTGAACACCGCGTCGCCGCGCCGCGGCCAGAGCCGATTCTCGTAATCGAAGTCCGACGGATTCGACGGCTGTGCGAGGCCGAACATCTGTAGGAACGTCGCGTTCCCGCCGGCGAGCGGATGCTCGAGCAGTCCGCTGCCGGTGACGATGCGCACTTTCGTCGTCTGCCGCACCAGATTCTCGCCGGCGACGCGATACACCGAGCGGATCTCGTTGCGGAACGCCGGCGACGACGTGCCGATCGACGGATCCATGATCAGGTTCGCGACCTGATCGTGCGCGGTCGTCGCCTTGAGATCCGGCGTGCCGCCGGTCGTCGTCCAGACCGTGTCGCGGCCGTTGACCCGCACGTTGTACGCGACGACCAGGCGCTCGTTCGCCTGGTTGAGTGGACGCACGAGCGCGAACCAGAGCCGCGACGGATCCATGTAGTAATCGACGCCCTCGCGCAGCACGTCGTACGTCTGGTGCGCCTCGGCGGGATCGCCGCGCACGCGGAAGCGCGGCCCGTTCGGATCCTGCGGCTGCCCGCCGAACTGCAAGCGGTAGAGGAAGACGCGCGTCGGGCGGAGCGTATCCGGGAGCGACGCGGCGATGCGGCTCAGCTGCGCGCGATTGAGGATGTCGACGTTCGGGTAGGCGCGGCCGAACAGGGCGGGATCGATCGTGAAGAAGAAGCGGAGCCGCTCGATCTCGAAGTCGGAGATCTCGTGATCGTTGAGCTGCTGGGTGCGGCCGCCGATCGTGAACTGCTTGCTCTGCACCACGTTCCCCGACTGCGTCGCGAAGATCGATCGCAGTCGCACCCGTCCGAGCTGGTTCGTGATCTGGAGCCCGTAGTTGCCGCTCGGCAGCGCGGACGTCATGAAACGGGACGTCGGCGCGATGAAGTTGATGTTGCCCAGATCGACGCGCTGGAGCTTCGCCTTGCCCGGCGCCTCGTAGTACGCCGACAGGATCTGCGAGCTCTCGAACTCCCGCTGCTGGTCGTAGTCGACGTTGACGTGGACACGGTCCTTTACCGTGCCCGCGGCACGAAAGGAGAATGTCGACAGGATGTTCGGCCCGATGAATCCGCCGAGGCATCCGGTGCGCGTCGACGCCTGAAAGAGCTCGGCGGAGGTGCAGCGCAGGTTCCGGAACTGGTCCCAGTTCGACTCCAGGCGAAGATCGACCTGGAAGGGGAGCTCGAGCCCGGGGATGACGACGGCGGGCCGGCGGACCGAGTCGGTATCCGCGAGGGTACGCAGCCCGGTTCGCAGGGCTGAGTCCGAGGCCGGACGCGCTTGTGTATACAGCGGTGCCGGAACCAGGAGCGCGAGGGCGGCGATGAGCGTGCGCGCCGCGACCGGGACAGGCAGGCTGGGTCGCACTAAACGCTTAAGGTGGGGTAATTTACCTCTGTGAAGATAATCAACCGGTACGTCCTCAAGGAGCATGTCGGACCATTCGTGTTCGCCCTCTCGGCGCTCACGTCGCTCCTGCTGCTCCAATACATTGCACGCCGGTTTGGCGACCTCGTCGGCAAGGGCCTGTCCTGGCAGGTGATCACCGAGTTCTTCCTGCTCTCGATCCCCTTCACCGTCGCGATGACGCTGCCGATGGCCGTCCTCGTCGCCGTGCTCTACGCGTTCAGCCGTCTGGCGTCCGAAAACGAGATCACCGCGCTCAAGGCCGGCGGCATCTCGACCCGTTCGCTGATCACCCCCGCGCTGATCGCCGGGACGATCATCGCGGTGTTCATGCTCTGGTTCAACGACCAGCTGCTCTCGCGGGCGAACCACGAGCTGGCGACCCTCCAGACGGCGATCCTCCGCACCAAGCCGACGTTCGCCCTCAAGCCGCAGGTCATCAACGCGGTCAAGGAAGGACAGCTCTACCTGCGGTCGGATCAGATCGACCAGGAAGCGTCGGGCCGCCTGCGGGGCGTGACGATCTTCGACGTCAGCGACGCCGCGCGTCGGCGCTCCATCTACGCCGACAGCGGGCTGCTTTCGTTCGCGACGAACAAACGCGATCTCGTCGTCCATCTCTACCACGGGATGATGATGAGCGCTCCGACCGACAAGCCGGGGCAGCTCAGCCGGATCTACTACCGCGAAAACATTCAGAAAGTGCGCGAGGTTGCCAACTCGCTCGACGTCGCCAATGCCGACAGCACGTCGAAGGGTGAGCGCGAGATGACCGTGTGCGAGATGCAGAAGGAGTTCGTCACGCGCGACCTCCAGATGCAGCGGGCCTACCTCGACAGCGCCCTCGCCGCGTGGCGCGCCGATTCGGCGGCCGGCAAGAAGACGAAGAAGCCCGTCGAGGGCGCCCTCGCGAAGCCGGGGGGCATCGGCGCGTGGTACTGCGGATTCATCACGAACTACCTCAAGGTCAAGCCGCTCCAGGCGGCGGAGCTGCCGCCGCGCCTCGCCGTGAAGCAGGACACCTCGAAGCTGGCGAAGCTGAAGGGCGACTCAGTGTATGTGATGGTCGGCGGCATCTACCGCAAGGTCGCGCGCAACAAGATTCCCCCCGGGGCGTTCATCCCCGAGACGGTCACCGTGACGCAGCCGCCGCAGCCGGCGGCGAACACGCCGCAGGCGCAGCCCGGCGTCATCCGTCCGAACCTTCCCCCGCCGATCAGCGCCGCGCCGGTGGCGACGACCCCCGCGCCGGCCCCCGTCACCCCCGCGCCGTCGAGCGGCCTCGTGTCGCAGCAGGTCGGCCCCGGCGTCGAGCTCTCCGACGCGAAGATCCGCCTCGACGACGCGCGCCACTGGCGCAACCGCTACGGCGTCGAGATCCAAAAGAAGTTCTCTCTCGCCTTCGCCTGCATCGTCTTCGTGCTCGTCGGCGCGCCGATCGCGCTGCGCTTCCCGCGCGGCGGTGTCGGCCTCGTGATGGGCGTCGGCTTCGTCGTCTTCGCGATCTACTACATCGGTCTGATCGGCGGCGAGTCGCTCGCCAACAAGGGCATCGTCTCGCCCTTCTGGGCGATGTGGATCGACAACATCATCTTCTTCATCGTCGGCATCGCGCTGATCAGCCAGATGGGCAACGAGAACACCACCCAGCGCGGCGGACAGTTCGCCGAGCGCGTCGATGCGGTGCGGGCGTGGTTCCAGCAGCGTCGCGGGGCGCGCGCCTGATGCGTCTCTTCCGCCCGCTCGACCGGTACGTCTTCAACGAGTTCTGGAAGATCTTCGCCGTCACCGCGCTCGGCTTTCCGGTGCTCCTCTGCGTGATCGACCTGACCGATCACGTCGAGCAGTATCTGAATCGCCACGTGCCGGCGAGCGACATCGCGCTGAGCTATCTGTTCTGGATTCCCGACTCGATGTTCATGGTGCTGCCGGCGGCGGTACTGTTCGCGACGGTCTTCTCGATCGGCGCGTTCACGCGCCACGCCGAGCTGACCGCGGCGAAGGCGTCGGGGATCAGCTTCTATCGCATGACGGCGCCGATCCTCTTCGCCGCGCTCCTCGCGTTCGGGCTCGACCTCGGGCTCGGCAAGATCGTGCCGGCGTCGAACCAGCGCCGCAGCGAGCTGCTTCAGGAGGACAAGGCGCAGCTCGGAACGAGCCGGTACAACTTCGCCTTCGCCGGCGAGTTCGGTCGCGTCTACAAGGCGTACGAGCTGCGCACCGATTCCGGACGCATTCGCAATCTCCAGATCGAGCGGAAGGGCAAGGGTCCCGCCTACCCGACGTATCTGCTGGCGGCCGATTCGGCGAGCTACGATCGTCGCACCGGGCGCTGGACGCTCAAGAACGGCGAGATGAACGTCATCGCCGACACCGGACAGGCCTTCGCCGTGTCGTTCGCGTCGGCCCGCGACCGGAATTTCGTCGAGCGGCCGGCGGAGATGATGGCCAAGCAGCGCGACCCGCACGACCTGACCTATTCCGAGCTGACGCGGTTCATCGCCGCGCTCGAGCGGTCGGGGGGTGACGCCAACCTGCTGCGCGTCGAGCGCGCGCTGAAGATCGCCATCCCCGCGACCTGTCTGATCATCGCCCTCTTCGGCGCGCCCCTTGCGACGAGCACCCAGCGCGGCGGCTCGGCCTATGGCATCGCCGTGTCCCTTGCGACGACGATGATCTTTCTGCTCATGATTCAGCTCACGCGTGCCATCGGCGGCAAGGGCGTCATTCCGCCCGATTTTGCCGCATGGATCCCGGGTGTCATATTCGGCGCCATGGGACTGGTTCTGCTCGCACGAGTGCGGACTTGAGCGCTCCGAACGTCATCTCGTCCGAGACGGCGCAATACCCGGTCGTCCAGCGCACGACGATCCGCTTCTTCCGCAAGATCACGCGGTTCTGGACCGCGCTGTTCCGCGACATCGGCCTGCGGTCGATGTTCGGCCGCGACATCGCCCGCGGGTTCGGCGATCCCGCGACGTACGTCCCCGAGACGATTCGCCAGATGAAGAACATCGGCGTCGACTCGGTGCCGCTGACGGTGATCGTCGCCGCGTTCATCGGCGCGGTGATCGCGTATCAGACGCGATATCAGCTGCTCCCCGGCGTGCAGCTCTCGATCATCGGACTCGCCAGCCGGTTGATGATCGTCCTCGAGCTCGGACCGCTGCTGACGGGCCTCGTGCTGACGGGGCGCGTCGGCGGGCGCATGACCGCGGAGATCGGAACGATGCGCGTTACCGAGCAGATCGACGCGCTCGAGACGCTCGCCTACG
>CBHWBX010000233.1:0-7130 GCA_966111935.1 uncultured Gemmatimonadaceae bacterium | reverse complement strand
CGAACTGCGCGTTGTAGCGCTGCTGGTCGATCGAGAACGAGCCGTCGCCGATGATGGCGATGCCGCGATCAGTGGCGGCGATGAGGTCGTCCCAGCCGAGATCTTTGTCGCCCGGCAGGAGCGAGACGTTGGGCATGCGCTGGAACTGCACGGCGCCCCAGGTCTGCGCGTACGAGCAGCCGTGCGAGCGCGTCGGCTTGCCGAGCTTCTTGTAGTACCAGTCGAGCCAGGGCGCCTGCTCGCGCGTCGTGTGGTAGTCGACGAAGACGCCTTTACGGATGATGTCGAAGTCTTCCGGCTGGACGCCTTCGTCGTCCCAGCCGACGGCGGAGAGCGATCCGCGCTGGTTGCGATCCCCGCGGATGTTCATCAGCTCGGAGCCGTACTTCAGCGTACCGAGGACCTTGTCCGGCGGCGCGACGAAGCTGGTGCCGGCGTAGTTGGCCTCGTAGCCCATTGCACGATCGAGCTCGGTGGGGTGCGCGACGGACTCGTGGATCGTGAGCCAGAGATGGCTCGGATGGAGCACGAGGTCGTAGCGTCCGACGTCGACCGGCTTGGCGGTGAGCTTCTGCACCGCTTCGTCGGCCCATTTCGGTCCCATCTCGAGCAGGTGGGCGTCGCGCACGTGCTCGTAGCCGAGGCCACGCGGCGCGACGTCCACCGACTCGCGCGTCGCGAAGTCACCGTTCCCGGTAGCGGTGACCGTCATCGACGGCTGGGTGCGATAGATGACCTGGAAGGTGAACGATCCGTCGGTCGACGCGAAGGTCTTCTCTTCGCGCAGGAAGAACATGCTCGAGTTGACGAAGCGCGCGCCCTTCACGCCGAGGGCGGCCTGATTGGCGGCGAGGAGGAGTCCGACCTTGTCTTCGATCGCGACGTCGAAGGGATCGATCTCGATCGGGCTCTTCCAGGTGCCGGTAACGGCGGGCGCGGGGGCGAGGACGACGGGGCGCACGAGCGCGGAGCGATTCGCGCGCGCCTGGGCGACGGACTGCTTCGCGACGCGTGCGACTTCGTCGCGCGTGAGGTCGCGGCTCGCGGCGAAGCCCCACGATCCATCGACGAGGGCGCGGACGCCGAAGCCGTAGGTCTCGTTGTCGGCGATGCCCTGCACGCGCTGCTCGCGCGTGGAGACGTTCTGGTTGCGATTACGCACGAAGCGGACGTCGGCATAGCCGGCGCCCGCGCCCTTCGCCGCATCGAGTGCGATGGCGGCGAGCTCCTTGATGTTGGGCTCGGCGCCGACGGCTGCCGAGTATGACGACTGGGGAGGAGAGAGCGCGTCGGTCGCGTGACGACCGGTGGGTAAGTGGCCGGCGATGCCTGCGATCGCGGCGGCGTGTGAAGTCGACTTGAGAAACTCTCGTCGAGTTTGACCCACTCAATATCCTCGTGCGAAGCGATTAGTGCTCTCACGCGAATATAGGAACGCGCGTATGCACACGCAATAGATGTTCCTGTGTGGGATCGAGGATCGGGGATCGTGGATCGTGATCGTCACGCGCGTATCGCGATCCGCGCTCCACGATCCACCTGCATCAGCACTGCGATTTGCGACAGCGTTTCACCAGTGCGACTTTTCGTACGACCACACTCTCTCCAATTGCGCATCGCGATCCGCGATCCGCGATCCTCGACCCGACAAGGAGCAAGCGCGTGAAAGCGCTGGTGAAAACATCGGCGGCGCCGGGATTCACGTTGAAGGACGTGCCCGTGCCGACCATTCGTGACGACGAAGTTCTGATTCGCGTGAAGCGCGCGGGCGTCTGCGGGACCGACGTGCACATCTACGACTGGGACGCATGGGCGCAGGGGCGCGTGAAGCCGCCGCTCGTGATCGGCCACGAGTTCGCGGGTGAAGTCGCGCAGGTCGGCAAGCTCGTGACCGACGTCCGCGAGGGCGATCGCGTGACGGCCGAAGGGCACATCGTCGACGGCCGCTGCCTGCTCTGCCGCACCGGCAACTCGCACGTCTGCCCGCACACGAAGATCATCGGCGTCGATCGCGACGGCTGCTTCGCCGAGTACATCGCGATGCCGGCGACCAATGTGTGGCATCTCGACGACAATGTGTCGTTCGACATCGGCGGCATCCACGATCCAATGGGCAACGCGTTCCACACGGCGCTGACGGCGGACATCCCCGGCGCGACGGTGCTGATCACCGGCTGCGGTCCGATCGGCATCTTCGCCGTCGGGATCTGCAAGGCGGCGGGCGCGTCGCGGATCATCGCGTCGGACGTGAACCCGAAGCGTCTCGAGCTGGCGAAGCTGATGGGCGCGACGGACGTCGTGCATCCGAACGAGGCCGAGGCGGTCGTGAAGCGTCACACCGACGGGCTCGGCGTCGACGTCGTGCTCGAGATGTCGGGCGTGCCGGCAGCGGTGCACCAGGCGTTCGCGCTCGCGCGCGTCGGCGGCCGCGTGCAGATGCTCGGCATTCCGGCAAAGACGATCGACGTCGACTTCGCGACGGAGATCATCTTCAAGGGCCTGACGGTCTACGGCGTCGTCGGCCGCCGGATGTACGACACCTGGCTCCAGATGACGCGCTTCCTCCGCTCGGGGCAGTTCGATCCCACGCCGGTGATCACCCACCGCTTTCCGCTCGAAGGCTTCGACGAAGCCATGCGAGTCATCAAGTCTGGTGAAGCGGGGAAAGTGATCTTCGAAGTGGGGTGAAGCCGGCGAAGCCGGCATTGTTGAAGCTCCTCGCCCCTAACCCCTAGCCCCTAATCCCTCGGCAGTCGGACACGCCGACGATCGGTATCACATCAATGTTGAACGCTGAATTCAAGAAAGGACTGGAACAGTCCCTCGATCAGTTACGGGCCGACAAGGTCTATAAGACCCTCAACTATCTCGATTCGCCGCAGTCGGCGTGGGTCAAGATGGAAGGACGAGGGGACATCCTGATCCTCTCGTCGAACAACTATCTCGGGCTGTCCGATGAGCCGTCGGTGATTCAGGCCGGCATCGACGGCTTGAAGAAGTGGGGCGCGGGGACGGCGAGCGTGCGGTTCATTTGCGGCACCTACACGGTGCACCGCGAGCTCGAGCAGGCGCTGGCGAAGTTCGTGGGGACGGATGCGTCGCTGTCGTTCGTCGCGGCGTGGAACGCGAACGAGGCGTTCACGGGGACGATCGCGCAGGAAGGCGATTTCGTGATCTCCGACGCGCTCAACCATGCGTCGATCATCGACTCGATGCGTCTGGCGAAGGCGATCTCGAAGTGCACGACCGGCGTCTACAAGCACGCCGACATGGACGATCTGCGCGCCAAGCTCGCCGAGCAGAAGAGCGCGAAGCGCCGGTTCATCTGGACGGACGGCGTGTTCTCGATGGAGGGCGCGATCGCAAAGCTGCCGGACATCCTGCAGATCGCGCGCGACACCAACTCGATCGTCGTGATGGACGACTCGCACTCGACCGGCGTGCTCGGCAAGACGGGGCGCGGCACGGCGGAGCATTTCGGCGTGCTCGGCGAGGTCGACGTCATCACGTCGACGCTCGGCAAGGCCCTCGGCGGCGCCGCGGGTGGATTCGTCGCATCGACAGAAGCGGTCTGCGACTATCTCATTCAGCGCGCGCGTCCGCAGCTCTTCTCGAACGCGCTGCCGACGACCGTCGCGGCGAGCGCGATGCAGGCGGTGCGCTACACCGAAGCACACCCGGAGCGCGTCCAGAAGCTGCGCGACAACACGACGTATTTCCGGGAGCAGATCACCGAAGCCGGATTCAATCCGATTCCCGGTGAGACGCCGATCGTACCGATCATCATCGGCGAGACGGCGGCGGCGATTCAGATGAGCAACATGCTGCTCGACGAAGGCGTGTTCGTGACGGGGTTCGGCTTCCCCGTCGTTCCGCAGGGAACGGCGCGCGTGCGCTGCCAGATCTCGGCGGGCCATTCGAAGGACGACCTCGACGTCGCGATCCGCGCGTTCAAGAAGGTCGGCGCTAAGCTCGGCATCGTACGGTAATGGTGAGGCGCTTGTAGCTCGCGCCGTCGTCACCACCGACGTGCGTGACGACGGCCGAGCAGCGCCCGCCCTGGAGCATCCACGGCACGAGCCACGAGTTGATGTCGGGCGAGAGATGTCCGACGACGTCTCCACCCGGTGCGTGGACCCACACGCTGGGCTCATCGGTGCCCGGCGGATCGGGAACGAGGATCAGCTGATCGCCAGGGCTCAGGCGATGCAGCACGTCGCTGCGACGCGCGAACACTGTCCCATAGACCGACGTCTCGAACTCGCGCGTACCCGGAAGGATCGAAGACATTCCGCATCCGTTGTGATGTGAATCACTTACGTCGTCATGCCTCACGCGCCGTCGCGGGGCTGACAGCTGTGACCGTTGTACCCGGTCTATCGTCCGACAGGCAGGGCCGGAATCCCGGCCAGATTCAACTGCCGAGGACTTCGTATGCGAATGATCCGTGCCCTCGCGACCGCCGCCGCGGTCGTCGTGGCTCTTCCGACGATTGCGGCTGCCCAGCAGGGGCGCCAGTTCAAGGACGCGTGGTTCTGGGGAATCAAGGCGGGCGGTCTGACGTTCGCCGACTCCGGTGGCAAGTACAAGCAGGCCGCGTACACGGGTGTCGAATGGCTGATCACGCGCACGCGCGGCGGACTGTACGTGTCGGCGGGTGAAGCGTTCCTCTCCGGCACCGGCCTCGTGCAGCGTGATCCGTTCGTCCCGGACAGCGGCTTCCGCGCGATTCACGTGAAGAACATCCGCCGCGCCGACTTCGCGATCATGGGCTTCCCCGGGCAGAGCTACACCTTCCATCCGTACGTCGGCATCGGCTTCACGCTGAACGCGATCGCCGACGCGGAGCCGATCGGTGTGTTCAGCAGCGTCGATCAAGCCGAGTTCACGCGGCAGGAGATCCAGGAGCAGAAGGTGAAGATCGCTCCGCTGTTCATCGGCGGCGCGCAGTGGCGCCTGAAGTACTTCTCGGTGTTCGGCCAGTTGACGGCGAACCCGGCGCAGCGGGCGTTCCTGCTCTACAACGGCCGACCGTTCAACATGACCTACGAGCTGGGACTGCGGTATAACGTGGGCACGTCGATCGACAAAGAAAAGTAAGAGACAAGAGAAGGCCGGCTCAGCGCCGGCCTTTTCGTTTTGGTGTCGTCCACGCCGTGCGCGGAAAATCCGGCGGCGTCTTCGACACGAATGGGTTGTCGCGCACGAAGTAGCGGAGGGGCGCCTCGGCCCACTGGGTGATGCCGATGCGCGGCGTGACGACGACGTCTTCGTCGGGAATCGCGTCGCCGGCGCGGATGCGCAGCGGCGCGCGCTGGAGCGGATTCCAGTTCATCTCGCCGGTGATCGCGAGCGCGAGACACAGCTTCCCCGGACCGTTGGTGAGATCGACCTCGCGCTTCGCCTTGGGGCGACGGCGACGCATGAGATCGATCCCCTGCACCGGCTCGACGGCGCGCACGAGGACCGCGCTCGGCTCGTCCTCGGCGCGTGTGACGGCGTTGAAGCACCAGTACATGCCGTAGATGAAATACACGTACGCGTTGCCCGGCGGGCCGTAGAGCGGCGCGGTGCGCTCGGTACGGCCGACGGCGGCATGACACGCGAGATCGTGCTCGCCGAGATATGCCTCGGTCTCGACGATGCGACCGGATGCGATTCCATCCGGCGTCTCGCACTCGAGGACCGCGCCGAGGAGCTCGCGCGCGACGATCTCGGTGTCACGATCGTAGAATGAGCGGTCGAGCGGCGGCCCCAAATGAGAACGCCGCGCTCGTGGCGCGGCGTTGCTCATCATTCCTTGGCGCCCGCTTTCTTCTTGCGCGCTGGAGGCGCGGACTTCTTCGCGCCCTTCTTCGCGGCCTTCGGTGCGGGTTCAGCGGCAGCGGACTTCGCGGCGGTCGCGGACTTCGCAGCAGGCTTGCCCTTCGCCGCGGGACGTCCCTTCTTCGCCGCCGGCGCGCCACCATTGCCGGAGACCCCAGCAGCCGGCGTCGGCGCCTCGGGAGCGGGAGCCGCGGCAACCGGACGCACTTCGCTCACGACGCCGATCGAGAGAAGATTCGGCGGCGGAGCGCCCGGACGTCCACGCCCACGTCCACCGACCGCGCGCGGACCCATGCCGAGTCGCGGCGAGGGCGTCGCGGGAACGACCGGAGCCGCGGCAGCAGCGGCGGCACGCTCGTTCGTCGCAACCTGGTCGGCGACCGACGCCGCTTCGACAGCGCGCGCGACCTCGAAGTCGTCGCCACGGCGACGGAGATCGATGATGCCTTCGTCGGGCGCAAACGTGAGGATGCGAACGAACATGCGATCGCTGAGGCTCTCCGAATCACGGCCGAGGAGCTGGCGCGCGCGACGACGAACTTCGCTCGCACGCACCGAGGCATCGCCCGGCGCGAGATCGTCGACCGTGCGACGCACGAGGTCGAACGCTTCGGCGCGGGTGAGACGCTCGCCGGTGCTGCCGGCGTCGATCTGCGGACGCGGCTCGCTCGTGAGCTCGAGCTGCGCGGCGCGCTCGGGCTCGCGCGCGGCGGGGCGCTCGGGAACGACACGGTCCGGCGCGCTCGCCGACGGCGCCGGGACGACTTCGACGCGATCTTCGCGCGGCGCGCGCTCTTCGCGATCACGGCCGCGTCCACCGCGACCGCGACGACCGCGACGACCACCGCGCTCCTCGCGCTCTTCACGCGGCTCGCGTCCGGCGGACGGCGCGGGCGCCTCCGCCGCCTCGACGCCCTCGGCTGCCTCGGGCGCTTCCTCGCCCGTCTCGGCGCGCACGGTCTGCGTCGTCGTCGGCGTGCCGGAGGGCAGATCGACCTCGAGCTGGCCGTTGTCGAGCTTGGTGATCGAGAGCAGGCCGCGCTGCGCGGCTTCCTGGCAGAAGCGCGAGAACTTGGAGTAGCCCTGGTTCTTCTCGTCGAACGACGAATCGATCTCCTGCATCACCTGCTTGAGGCGATCGGAGCGCATGACGTCGTTGTTGCGCTTCATGCGCTGCACCGCTTCGGTGACGAGCTCCCACGGATCGTACTTGCGGGCAGGCTCGTCTTCCGAGGCCTTCACGAGGCCGGCGAGCGCGTTGTAGCTGTAGTACTCGTCGCAGTTCTGGACGAGCAGGTCGCTCG
>CBHWBX010000232.1:0-7149 GCA_966111935.1 uncultured Gemmatimonadaceae bacterium | reverse complement strand
AGCGTGTTGCGCTGGTCGGCGGCCAGCTCGAGCGCGGCGTTCGCCTGCGCGAGCTCCGCGGTGCGTTCGGCGACGCGCTGCTCGAAGTCCTGCATGGCGAGGCGCTGCTCGTGCACGTCCGTCGCGGCGCCGAACCAGGACAACACCTTTCCGTGCTCGTCGCGCAGCGGCGCGGCGCGCACGAGGAACCAGCGGTACTGACCGTCGGCACGACGCATCCGATGCTCGTGCCGGAACGCCGCATGCTCGCCGGTGAGCGCCGCGTTCCAGGCGAGGCGCGATGCCTCGCGATCGTCGGGGTGCACGACGCTCGCCCACCCGAGGCCGTCCGCTTCGGCAGGCGTCTGTCCGGTGTACGCATACCACCGATCGTTGAACCAGAAGCTCGAGCCGTCGGGCGCGCTCTGCCAGAGGAGGTCGGGCACGACGTTGGCGACGGCGCGGAAGCGCGCTTCGCTCGCGCGCAGCGCCGTCTCCGACTTCTTGAGCGCGGAGATGTCGACGAGCGTGATCACCACGCCTTCGATGCGATCGTCCATCGTGCGATACGGGCTCACGCGTACGACGTACCAGCCGCCACTTGCTTCGCTCTCGACCTCCTGCTCGATCGGCACGAGCGTCTGGAGCACGCGGCGCGCGTCGTCGATCAGCGCCGGGTAGCGAAGGCGATGCGTGAGATCGGCGAGCGGCCGGCCGCGGTCGCTGTGCCGCACGTTGAAGATGTCTCCGACCCGCGGCGTGTAGCGCAGGATGCGGAGGTTGCGGTCGAGGAATACCGTCGCGACGTCGGTGGCCTGGAGAAGATTCTGGAGGTCGTTGGTGAGCTGCGAGAGCTCCTCGACCTTGTGCTTGTTCTCCTGGTTGACCGTCTGCAGCTCTTCGTTGATCGATTGCAGCTCCTCGCGCGACGTCTCCAGCTCCTCCATCGTCGAGCGCAGCTCTTCGTTCGCCGACTGGAGCTCCTCGTTCGAGGCGCGCATCTCTTCCTGGCTCGTCTCGAACTCCTCCATCATCGTCTGGAGCCGATTGCGCGTGACGTTCAACTCGGACTCGAGCTCGCGGACGGTCGCATCCGCCTGCGCCTGATCGACGCTCACCGGCGGCTGGGCCGCTTCGACCTCCTCGAAGGTCACGAGGATCAGCCCTTCGAGCCCCTCCTCGCTGGCCGGGCTGACGCGCAGCACGACCTGCCGATCGTTACCGTCGATCGAAACGGTCACGGGGCGAGAACGCATCTCCTTGTTCTGCTCGCGCGCGGCGAGGAGCGTCGCGCGAAGCTCGACGCGCAGCTCCTCGCGCAGGAGCTTGAATGCGTTCGTCGTCGGCGAGCCGCTCGGGTGCAACAGGTATTCACCCGCGCCCTCTGAGAGGTGCACGACGTTGTAGTCCGGATCCATCAACAGGCTTGGCGCCGCGTAGCGCTCGAGCATGCGCAGATGGAGCGTGCCGAATGCCTGCACGCCCGTCGGACGCGTCGGGGGTGGCGGCGCCGGCGGTCCCGGGTTCGGAATCGCCGGCGTGACCGGCGAGGGGAGCCGCAGCTCCCGTCGCCGCGCGTCCCGACGGCGATAGAGATGACTTTCCTTGTTCTCGAGACGGAACAGGTCCGACCGGTCGAGCGTTTCGGCGGTGCCGAGCAGCAGATAGCCGCCGCCGTTCAGCGCGTAGTGGAAGAGATCGATCACGTCGCGCTGTGCGTCGTTCTGCAGGTAGATCAGGACGTTGCGGCAGATGATGAGGTCGAGCCGCGAGAACGGCGGATCCTGCAGCAGGTTGTGCGCGGCGAACACGACGACGTCGCGGAGTGCCTTGCTGATCCGATAGCCGCCTTCTTCCTCACGAAAGAAGCGATCGAGACGCTCCCGCGGCACGTCCGCGGAGATCGCCGCCGGATAGAGCCCTTCGCGCGCGTAGCGCAGCGACCGCTCGTGCAGATCCGACGCGAACACCTGCACCTGCGGCGAGCTCGGACGACGCGCCGCTTCCTCGAGCAGCAGCATGCCGATCGAATAGGCCTCTTCACCCGTCGCGCATCCCACCGACCAGACGCGAACCTTGTCGGACACGCCCTTGCCCTCGAACAGGCGCGGGACGACGTCGCGCTCGAGCGTGCGGTAGACGCCGGCGTCGCGGAAGAAGCTCGTGACGTTGATGAGCAGGTCGTCGAGGAGGGCCGCCGCTTCGCGACCGTTCTCGCGCGCCAGCTCCAGGTACTGTTCGAGCGTCTGCACGCCGACGACCTGCATCCGCCGGATGACACGGCGGGCGACCGTCGATCGCTTGTAGCGCGAGAAGTCCTGGCCGGTGCGGACGCGCACCGCCGTGAGGATCTGCTGGAGAAGATCCACACCTTCGGGGCGCTTCTGCTCCTCATCCACCGCGACTAGCTGCGGACGTGTACCGAGAAAGCTGGCGATGTGGCGCGGCATCTCGGCGATCGGCGAGACCACGTCGACGACCCCGGAGTTGATCGCGCTCCGGGGCATCCCATCGTATTCCGCCTCGGCGGGGTCCTGCACCATCACGAGACCGCCGCACTCGCGAATGTGGCGCACGCCATCGGCGCCGTCGGTACCGGTGCCGGAGAGAATCACGCCGATCGACGCGCCATCGCGTGTTTCGGCGAGGGTCCGCAAGAAGTAGTCGACCGGTGCGCGCTCGGTGCGCTCCGTCTCCATCGGCATCAGCCGGAGGTGACTGTCGATCGCCGAGATGTTGCGGCCCGGAGGAATGACATAGACGTGATTCGGCGCGAGCTCGACGTCCTCGGTGACCTGCTGCACCGGCATTCTCGCCTTCGGCTGCAACAGCTCGGCGAGGTGGCTCTCGCGCTGCGGCGGCAGATGCACGACGACGACGAAGGCGATACCGGTATCGCCGGGCATGGCCGCGAAGAACTTCTTGAGGGCGTCGAGGCCTCCGGCGGACGCGCCAATCCCGACGACGGTCATCTTATGGCGCGGCGCTTCGCGCTTTCCGTCAGCCGATGCCGGCGGCGCAGAACTCGGGTTGTCCACCATGCGTCGCCTGCAGTCGGAGGGCTCGGGGGCGGTGCGTCGGGTGATGCACGTCAGCAGCAAAGCTACAACTCGCTCCTATCGTCGGGGAGGTTGTTGATCACCGCGCGAACCTGCGCTGCGTGCTCCCGGCACTCCTTGGCGCGCGCGTCGAAGGAATCGGCGCTGTGCGTCCAGCCGCGCTCGCGGTCCGCCTTACCGAGGTTGGCGAGCATCGCGGCCCGCTCCTCGAGGGTCTGAACCGCGACCCACAGTGCGCGTTCGACCGCGACCCCTTTCCCCGCGACCATTTCACGGGCTGTGAAGGCGTGCCCCACTCTGCATCGATATCGCGGCTCGGGGTCACCCGGCTCAGAGACGTCGCGCAGCGGGCCTGAGCAATCGGGGCAGGTGAACCCGGCGGCGCGGCCCGGCATTGCGGACCAGTCCTCCAGCTCGGTTTCGACTTCGGTAAGGCGAGCTTCGAGGAGCAGCGTCTCCGGGACCGGCGGCGGTGCAGGAGCCGATTCGCGACACAGCGCATCGAGCAGGGGCGCCATCTCGGAGATCCGGACCACCCGTGCGTCCTGCACGCGCTCGAGGGCGCGGGTCGGCATCTCTGAGAATTGCGCATCCTCCGGCGACTGCACGACGCCGATCCCGCCGCAGCGCACGATCGCGTGCAGCCCTGCCGCGCCGTCGTCGAGCAGCCCCGTGAGGATCACGCCGATCACGCGCGGTCCGTAGTTCACGGCGGCCGTTCGAAAGAGCGGATCGATCGCCGGCTTCGGTTCTCACGCGGCCCGAAGATGACGCGAATCCCCTCGCGCGTGATGAGCAGATGCCGATCGGGGGGCGCGACGTAGATGCGCCCGTGTTCCATCTGCATCCCGTCGGCGGCCATCACGGCATGAAGCGCACTCCGCTGGTCGAGAATCCTGCCGAGCACTCCAGGTGACGCCGCCGACAGGTGTTGCGCGACGAGAATCGACGCGGGCAGGTCCCCGGGGAGCTCTGAAACGAGCGTCGAGAGCGTCTCGATGCCGCCCATCGATGCGCCGATCACGATCACGTCGCGTGTCTGCATTCCGCTTCCGGGATAAGAGAGAGCGGTGTCTGCGATTGCCGTGCCCGGATCGGCGACCCGCCCCGGCCGGATGAGGTTGCCAGGGTCATTATATTCAACTATTCAATTAATCGCTTGAATTCGTCCCCACCAGTTGGTTCATTCCGATGATGCAGCACCGATTCGAAACCGCCCTGCCATTCTCCACCTTTCTCGACCGCGCCGAGAAGAACGCGGCGCTCTGGCGCGACACCTACCGGCTCGCGCGCGTGTCCGACGAGGCCGTCGCTCGCGTCGCGGCCCTCCCCGGACGCTGGCATCTCCTCGTGATGGTCGAGGATTGGTGCGGTGACGCGGTGAACACCGTCCCGCTGGTCGTCCGTCTCGCCGAACGCGCCGGCAACGTCGACGTGCGCGTCGTCGCCCGTGACGAGAATCCGGATCTCATGGATACGCACCTCACCAACGGAAGCCGCTCGATCCCGGTCGTGATCGCGCTCGATCAGGACTTCGTCGAGCACGGATGGTGGGGACCTCGGCCGTCGGAGTTGCAGCGATGGGTGATGACGGAGGGAATGGCGGTGGACAAGGACGAACGCTATCGCGGAATCCGGACCTGGTACGCCCGGGACCGCGGCCGCAGCACGCTCGAAGAAGTAGTCGCGCTGCTCGAACAGGCGGCCCGGGACCGATCGAGCTCCGCGGCCGCATGAGTTCGAAGCGTCTGACGTGCGAGCAGATCGACCTCGTCGCCGAGCGCTTCCATGCGCTTGGCGAGCCCGCCCGCCTGCGCATCGTGAACGAGCTGCGCGGGGGCGAGCGGACGGTCGGAGCGCTCGTCGACGCGACGGACATGGGGACGGCAAACGTCTCGAGGCACCTCCAGATCCTCCACGCAGCCGGGTTCGTGACGCGCCGCAAGGAGGGGCTGTGTGTCTATTACGGTCTCGCCGGTGACGACGTCTTCCGCCTGTGCGACATCATGTGCGGCCGGATGAAGGCCGAGGGTGAGACACGTCGGAAGATTCTGTCGAATCGCTGACACTGCGGAGCTTCGCCCGCTTCATCGGCGAGCCCTTGAACGCGATTCTGAAATCCTCATCGGGCATTCTCGCGATGCACTCCCTATGTTTCGGGAATGAGAGAGCCGCTCGAAGCTCGCAATGACCAGCGGAGCGCCCCGCCGCCGACCGTCAAGGAAAAGAGTGCCGTCCAGCGCGCGGTGACGAGCCTGCTCAATGCGCTGGCCCCGGAACGCGCGACGACGCGTACGGAGCGTGCTCCGGTTCCGATCGAGCAATTCCGGACGCCGTCGGGGTGCGTGCTGCAGGCGGCGACCGCCGCGCTGAGCGTGTCGTGGTTCCCCGATGCCGCGACCGACACGGGGCTCGGCGAGTTGCAGGTCCTCCTCTGGCGCGGCGTCGTCACGCGCCGGGGCGCGGGCGGCGCTACGCGGGAGGCGGCCACCCTCGTGCGCGAGATGACCCTGCGCCCGGTCGAAGACTCGATCGACGCATCGGCATGGCGCGACCAGGCTGATGGCACGATTTACGACCTCCAGGTTCTCGCAGACCATTGCCTGACGCTGCTCAAGGAGCAGATGCTCGCCGACGGCGCCAGGGGCGCTGCGATACGCGCAGCGCCGCAACGCCGGGACTGAGGACCGGTGCTACTCCGCCGCCGTGTCGGACTCCGACACGGTCAGAGTTTGTAGCGGCGTAAATCAGAATTCACTCGTCTTGCCGGCGGCTCTCGACGTTCCCAACGACGACCGTCGCATTGCGCTTGAGACCTGCGAGTTTCGCTCGCTTCATCGGCGATCCCTTGAACGCGACTCGAAAATCCTCATCGCTCATCGCGAGGATCTCGCGAGCCAGCGTCCGCGCATCCTTTCCCGCGATCGCGGCTCGCGGCCTGAACGCATCCTCTCGCAGCGGCAGCGCGAATTTCTGATTCCACGGGCACACCTCCTGGCAGATGTCGCACCCGTAAAGCAGGTCGCCGATCTGCGCGTGGAACTGCTCCGGAATCTCGCCCTTCTGCTCGATCGTCAGGTACGAGATGCACCGGTTCGAATCGAGGACCCGCGGCTCGACGAGCGCGCCCGTGGGACACGCGTCGAGACAGCGCGTGCACGACCCGCAATGCTCGGTGTCGAACGGCGCGTCCGGCGTCAGCTCCAGATCGAGGAGCAGCGCCGCGAGGAAGAAGAACGACCCACCCCGCGGATTGATCAGCGTCGTGTTCTTCCCGAACCAGCCGAGCCCCGCGCGACGCGCGAGGTCGCGCTCGAGAATCGGGCCGGTATCGACGTACGCCTTGCCGTTCACGTGCGTGCCAAGCTGCGTGTCGAGCCACGCGTGGAGCTGATGCAGCCGCTCGAGCACGACATCGTGGTAGTCGTCGCCGCGCGCGTATCGCGCCACGGGCCCGGACGGCTGGTCGCCGCCGTAGCTCATCGCGACGACGATCGCGCTGCGCATCCCGTCCAGCGGACGGCGCGAGTCCATGCGCTTCTCGGCGGTGCGGGCCATGTACGCCATCTCGCCGTGATAGCCGCGGCCGATCCATTCGTCGAACGCCGCCGCGGTCTCTGCCGGACCGAGCGTCGTGATGCCTGTGAGATCGAAGCCCAGCCCGTACGCCTGCGCCTTGATGAGGGCGCTGTCGATCACGGCTTCTTCACCGCCCAGCGCGCGTACTTCACGATGTCGTCAGCGGGCGGGACGATGTTCGCGTCGCCGTAGGCCGTGTACATCCGCCACTGCACGTACTCGCGCGACGGCAGCGGCAAAAAAGGGAACCGGCGATACCAGCCGCGCTCGCGAAAGCGCCAGCCGACGCGAACGAGCGCGGCCGCGGTGCGTGGTTCACGCACCGCCCGCCAGCGGAGCTTTGCGACGAGTCCGGGCCAGGAGGTCATACTGATGTAAATCTACCCGATTCGAGCGGAGCGGTGCCCTGAGCGCTTCCGGGAGAACGGCGTCTAGACGCCCCCTGCCCGAGGCAGTAGCGTAGTCGATCCCCGGTTACCGGAGCGCCCGTGCCTGATCGCGACACCCTCGCTGCAGCGTTGCAGGATCGGTT
>CBHWBX010000231.1:0-7161 GCA_966111935.1 uncultured Gemmatimonadaceae bacterium | reverse complement strand
GCCGCCACCGCCACCCTGCGCCGCGGCCGCACCGCCCGCCTGCTGGGCACCAGCGGCCGCACCCGCGCCGCCGCGACCACCGCGGCCGCCACGACCCTGGCCCGCCGCGGCCGCGCTGTCACCAGCAGCAACCGTCGCGCCCGGAGCCGGAGCAGCGGGAGCCGCCGCCGGAGCACCGCCACCACCGCGACGACCGGTGCGAGCGGGCGGCTTGGACGGGATGTTCGGATCGGCCTTGTACGCGATCAGCATCTTCATCGCGTCGACGTCGACCGCGTAGGCCGCGCGCCAGAACGGCGTCGTGCCTTCGATCTGCTCGAGGCCGCAGTTCGCGTTACCGCAGTTGTTGTACGCGAAGTAGAACGGCTGCGCCGGAATGCGGAAGTTCGGATCCGCACCCTTCTTGAGCAGCGCTTCCATCACTTCGAGGTACGACGCCTTCTGGTTCTGGAGCGCCTGCGGCTGCGGATAGCGCGACTTCGGCGCCCACTGCGTGTTGATCGTCGCATAGAGCGGCGTGAAGCCGGTCTTCGCGACGCGGTTCACGTCCGCACCCTTGTCGATCAGATAGAGCGCGACGTCGTACTGGCCGTTGATCGTCGCTTCGAGAAGCGGCGTCGTGCCATCGGTGTCCGTCGTGTCGTTGACGTTGGCACCGCTCTCGAGCAGCGCCTTCACCGCCTCCAGGTTGCCCTGGCGCACGGCATGGTGCAGCGCCGAAAGACCGCCGACGCCGCCGACCGAGTTCAGGAAGCCGGCGATGCCGCCGTTCAGCGTATCGACTTCTTCCTTGACCGGACCCTTCGCCGCGGTGGCCGAGAGGTACACGGCGCGACCCGAATCGATCGCCGCCTGATACTGCGCCGAGGTGAACGGACCGCGCGGCGGACGCTGCGCGTTGCGCGCGAGGACGTTCGCACCGGCGCCGCCACCAGCGCGGCCGGTGAGGACCGCCGAATCCTGCTGCGTCAGCGCACCGTTCGCGCCCGTGCCCTGGCGACCCTGGAGACGCGCCGCGGCCTGCGCCTGCTGCTTCTTGAAGTCGGCGTCGGCCGAATCACGACGAGCCTGCGGCTCGAACGAGATCAGCACCGAGTCGCGCTTGCGCGACGCGGCCTGCTCGCGCGCCGTCTGCTCCGAGACGTTCACGACCTTCGTGTGAATGTTCGGATTCGCGCCGGCCTTGATGAGCGCGCGGATCGCGTCCGCGCGGTTCTCTTCGGCGGCGAAGACGAGCGGCGTCTGGCCCCACTCGGGCTCCTTCGCGTTGACGTCGGCGCCCTTGGCGACGAGCTGCTTCACGACCTCGGCGTTCCCCGCTTCGGCGGCGAAGTGCAGCGCCGTCGCGCCGCTGGCCGACACGGCCTTGGCGTCGGCGCCGGCGGCGAGGAGCGCGCGAACCGCACCGGCACTGCCGGCGCGCGCCGCGAGCTGCAGCGGCGTGTAGCCGCCGTTCACCGTCACCGCCTTCACGTCGGCCTTGGCCTTGAGCAGCGCCGCGACCATGACCGAGTCGCCGCGATCGGCGGCCCAGTGCAGCGCCGTCATGCCGTCGCCCTGGGCGAGATCGGCGTCGGCGCCCTGCGCGAGCAGCTTCTTCACCGCCGCCGCATCGCCGCGCATCGCCGCTTCGGCGAGGAGCGGCTCACGCGACGGCAGCTTGAGCGACACCTTCGCGCGGGCGTCCGCGCGATTGTCCTGCGCCCGATTGTTCTGCGCACCCGCCGCGGAGACCGCGGCGAGCAGCAGAGAACCGGTAACGAGGTGGATCCGTTTCATGCGGGCGATCCTCAGGCGTTGAGGGCGAACTCGCCGGTCGAATCACCGAACGAGTGCATGTCGTCACGACCGAACTTGTGGAGCAGCGACAGCATGACGTTCGCCATCGGGGTGCCGTCCGGCGCCTTGAGGTGCATGTCGCCCTCGAGACGGCCAGCGCCCTTGCCGAGCAGGAACAGCGGGCAGCGGCGATGCGCGTGGAGGTTCGGATCGGACATCGGCGAGCCGTACATGATGACGGTCTTGTCGAGCAGGTTGCTGTCGCCTTCCTGCGTCTCCTGGAGCTTCTTCAGGAAGTACGGCAGCATCGACACGTGGTACTTGTTGATCTTGTTGAAGTCGAGAATCGCCGACTCGCGGCCGCCGTGGTGCGAGGCCGGGTGGAAGCCGGCGTTCGTGCCCGACTCCGGGAAGGCGCGGCTCGACGCGTCGCGGCCCGTCTTGAACGAGAACACGCGGGTCATGTCCGACTGGAAGGCGAGGACCTGGAAGTCGAACATCAGCTGCATGTGCTCGGCGAACGAGTCGGGCACGCCGATCGGCGCTTCCGGCAGCTCGCGGGCTTCGCCGCTGGTGTTCTTCTTTTCGATCGCCTGGATGCGGCGCTCGAGCTCACGGATGTCCTCGAGATACTTGTCGACGCGCTGGCGGTCGGCCGAGCCGAGCTGGCGCTTGAGGCCGGCGACTTCGCCCGTCACCCAGTCGAGGATGCTCTTGTTCGCGTTGCGGCGCGACGCGCGGTCGGCGTTGTTGTTGCCCGCGCCGAAGAGCAGGTCGAACGCCGTGCGCGGGTTGCGGATCATCGGCAGCGGCTCGCTCGGGCTCGCCCAGCTGATCGTGTCCGTGTACGCGCACGCATAGTTGTAGTAGCAGCCGCCGGCCTGATCGAGGTTCTCGATGCAGAGCTGCATCGAGGGGATCGCCGTCTGCGTGCCGATCTTGCGCGCGATGAGCTGATCCATCGACGTGCCGACGTAGAGATCCGAGCCCTGCGTCTGCTTCGGGTGCGACTGCGTGAGGAACACGGCCGACGACCGGAAGTGGTCACCGCCGATTTCCGGCGCGTCGAACGGCTCGGCCATCCGCGTGTCGGTGTTGCTCACGATCGTGAGGTACTTGCGGTACTCGGCGAGCGGCGAGAGCGCGCTCTCCGGGATCAGGTCGTAGTTCTTGCCGACGCCTTCCGGCGACCACAGGAACTTGCTCGCGCCCCAGTTGTTGGAGCCGGCGGCACCGTGCACGGACTCGATGGCGACGAAGCGCACCTTGTCGTCGATGGCCTTGTTGCCGGTGCCCGCCACACGGCGGAGCGACGGCTGCATCGCGTCGAGGTACGGCAGCGCGACCGTGACACCCATGCCCTGGAGGAAGGTGCGGCGAGGAATGGCTTTGCCAGTCAGGAAGTTCATCGTTGTTTCCCCGAAACTCGGTTAGCGCTGCTTGGTGGTGTTCTGCTGCGTCGTCTTCTGTTCCTGCTGCTTGTCCTTCGTGTCGTCGGCGACGACCGGATCGGCGCGGCGCTCGAGGAACGCCGGGCTGGTGACCGTACCCATGACGAACGACGAGAACTTGTAGTTATCCGCCGCCGCCTTGTCCGTGACCAGGCGAACGAGCGTCTGGTCTTCGGCTTCCATCCGTCGGCCGATGGCGTAGGCGAGCATGTTCTCGGCGAAGTTGCGCATCAGCGGCAACGGACGCTTGAGGAGCACGCGCGACAGGTCGCTCGGCTTCGAGATCTGGGTCTGATCGTAGTACATGCCCTGCGTGTCGAGCAGCATCGCGTTCTCGCGATAGCGCCAGCGACCCGTGACGTCGAAGTTGTCGAGCGCGAGGCCGATCGGATCCATGTACTGGTGGCACGCCTTGCACGTCGGGTTCTTGCGGTGGATCTCCATGCGCTCGCGGGTCGTGAGCGGACGACCGTCCTTGCCCTCGGCCGTCTGGTCGAGCGCGGGGACGTTCGGCGGCGGCGGCGGCGGCGGCATGCCGATCAGCACCTCCATGACCCACTTACCACGAAGCACCGGCGACGTACGGTTGGCCAGCGAAGTCTGTACCAGGATCGATCCATGGCCGAGGATGCCGCGGCGGGTGTCGTCCGGATACTCGAAGCGGCGGAACTGATCGCCCGAGACGCCCGTGAAGCCGTAGTGCTTCGCCAGCTCCTCGTTCACGTACGTATAGTTGGCGTTGAACAGATCCAACACGCTGCGGTCTTCCTTCACGACACTATTGAAGAAGAGCTCCGTCTCCTTCACCATCGCGTCGGCCAGCTGCTGCGTGTAGTCCGGGAACAGGTAGGCGTCCGGGTGGACCTTGTCGAGGTCCTGGAGGCGCAGCCACTGTCCGGCGAAGCGGGTCGCGAGGGCCTCGGAGCGCGGATCGGCGAGCATGCGCTTCACCTGCGCCTGGAGGACCGCCGGCTTCGAGAGCTGGTTGGTCTTGGCGAGGTCGAGCAGCGTCTGGTCCGGGATCGAGCCCCAGAGGAAGAACGAGAGACGCGACGCCAGATCGATGTCGCTGATCTTGTAGTCCTTGCCGGCGACGGCGTTCGTCGGGAGCGGCTCGAAGCGGAAGACGAAGTACGGGCTAGCGAGCAGAGCCTGGAGGGCCATGCGGACGCCTTCCTCGAAACCACCGCTCTTCGCGCCACGATCATAGAAGCCGAGCAGGCCGTCCTTGTCGCGCTGCGTGAGCGGGCGACGGTAGGCCTTCGTGCCGAGGCGGTCGATGATCTGCGTCGCGCAGGCGCGCTCGCTCAGCGCCTTCGACGGACGGCAGCTGAAGACCATCTTACGGCTCGGCGTCTCCGTCATGCCGGTGACCTTGAACGGGCCGCTGACGGTGAAGTCGTTCACGCGCGGCGGCAGCGTCGTGCCGGCGCTGGCGTTGCCGCTCGAGGCGGTCGACCAGTCGTGCGGACGGATCAGATCTTCGTACGGGCCTTCGGTCTTGCGAACGAAGGAGACCGTGACCTTGTGCTGGCCCGCGGGGACGAGCAGCGAGTCGGTCATGAGGATGTCCATGCCGAGCGGCTTGTCAGCGAAGCCGTTCGTCTTGTTGACACCCTTCTCGTACTTGAGGAGCGCGACGCGCTTGCCGTCGATCGAGACGTCGAGGTCTTCGAGCGAGGTGCCGACGCCGCCCTCGATGTCCATCACGATCTGGTACTTGCCGTCGGCCGGGAAGTTGTGGAGCGCGACGATACCGCCGCGCGTGCCGAACGGCGCACCGTCGACGTGATCCCAGGGGTGCTGGGAGACGTACGGCGACGAGCGGTAGTTCGTGACCGTCATCGCGGCGTTGCGATCACCGATGGCCATGCGGCTGACGGCGGACGCGGCGTTGAGGTACGACTCGAGGAGCGTCGTCGAGAGCGCCTGGACGTCGGCGATGTTGTCGAAGTTGGCGCTCTTCGTATCGAGCGGGAGGTAGTCCGCCGGATCGAAGGTCACGCCGACGAGATCGCGAACAGCCGCCGCGTACTCGGGACGGTTGAGGCGCTGGAAGTCGCGCGAGCCGGGATTGAGCGGGGTCGCCTTGTCGATGACCTGCTCGATCGTCGCGGCGACCATCTGGAGGGTGTCGCCCCCCGGACGCGGCACGCCCGGCAGCGGCATCATCTCCGTGCGGAGCTTGCGGATCATCTTCTCCGCCTGCGCGCGACGGTCAGCGGCCTTGCCGACCTCGAAGCCATCGAACGACTGGTTGCCCATGAGCAGCTGCTCGTTGTGGCAATCCTTGCAGTAGTTCTCGATGATCGAGTCGGCGTCGGCGATTGGCATCGTGCGCTCATTCTTGAGCGACGCGTTGCGGATCGGCGTTCGACCTGGGGCTTCGGTGGTTGGTCGAACGGGGGCGCTCCAGAAGGGCGCTCCCGTGCCCGTCGCTGTGCCGACCTTGAACGACACAGCCGCGGTACCGACGGCGATCGCCGCGAACGCGAGCTTTGCAATTCTCATTGCGAGTCCTCTGAACTGCTGAATCAGGGGGATCCGAACGCCACGGGGGCGTCAGCCTGGTAGAGCGGATGCTGCGGTGTCCTGCTGGTAATGCGGTGCTGCGAGACGACGAACTGCGTGTGAAGCGATATCGGAACGCGATCGAGTGTTAAGAGATCGCGAAAGGATCACGTGAAGCCGGCAGACCAACAGCCGCGGGAGAAGACACCGCGAGCCTCGACGGCTCGTGGGAGCGAGCAATCGAGGGATTCAGAGAACTCGAAAAAATCCAAAATCCGGTGATTTCAGGTGCCACGAAGGGGTCCCGACGAAATGCAGCGGATTGCAGCAGTATGTAAAACTATTGTACGACGAACATACCATATACGCGCCTCCAATGTCGGGCGCTGTAACATTCGTGGCAAGAGTTTTGGGTGCGCGGAAATTGTTGATCTGTAAGGGATTGGCCCATTGGCGCGGGTACGGTGGCGGACGATAAAACTGATGTTTGTATGGCGGCTGGGCGACGGTGTCGGGGGATCGCTGACAGGCCGGCTGCGGCGGCGGAGGGGCGGCCTTTCAGGCCGCGGAGGGGCGTCGCGGGGCCGCGGATGGGCGTCGCGGTGCGACGCGGGACGGGATGAACCGTGTCATCCCGAGGAGGCAACGCCGACGAGGGATCCTCCGTCGGGGTCGGGATCTGGACCGAGACAGGATATCCCTCGCTGCACGCGTTGTAATAGCGCGTTGATGGCGCTATTATGTGCCTATCTGGCGCGCTTTGATTGCTTCTTCACCAGCGCCGTCGCGGCGTGAGAGCCGATCGTCCCCAGTACCTCGAATTCCCGCCCACGCTGCTCGTTGTAGGAAACCCAGAAGTGCTCGATCTCCTCGACCAGCGAGGAGGGGAGATTCCCCAGCTCATGGGCATCAATATATGTATGGCACTTCGCTGCCACCGCGATCAGCCGGTCGTTCCGAACCACTGACCCGTCGTCTTCGGTCTGGTTCGCTTTGATCCCACCGATCAGGCGGCTTGGAACGACCGCGCCCGGGAATGCGGGCTCGTCCATCAGGATCAGGACGTCGAGCGGGTCGCCGTCCTCTCCCTTCGTTCCCGGGATGAAGCCGAAGTCGAACGGATAGGTCGAGCCCGCCGGGAGCGAGTTGTCGTGGACGAACAGGTTCAGCGACGGCTCGAACTTGAACTTGTTGCGAGAGCCGCGGACCGCTTCGACGACGGCGTTCAGGCATTTCGTCTCGCGATCGAACGCGGGCAGACGGGCGATTCCGGATGGGCGTTGTTGAGGCATGGGGCACAGGCACTCAACGACCATGCCTGCACAATCCACCGCGCCATCTTTGGCGCGATGGTCAGAGAACAGCCGTGCGAGCCGTCGCCGAATCCGTGAGGCGCGCCGTCTTCCATGCGCCGTCGCGC
>CBHWBX010000230.1:0-7178 GCA_966111935.1 uncultured Gemmatimonadaceae bacterium | reverse complement strand
CCCGCGACCCGCAACCCGCGACCCGCGACCCGCGACCCGTCAGTTACTGCCGTTACTGGCGTTACTGCCGTTACTGCCAGAGTTCCTTCCCTGCGTTCAGCAGCGTTTACCGACTCGCCGTAACCCCCACCCGAATCGTCCTCGGCGCGCCCGGCATGATGTTGTTGTTCCCCTGGCTCGTCGCGAAGTAGTGCGTGTCGAAGAGGTTCTCGACGTTGACCTGCGCCCGCAGCCCGCGACGGAGCGTCGCGTAGACCGCGCCGTCGGCGCGGGTGAAGCCGGGGAGCGTCACGGTGTTGTCGACCGCCGCATACATCGACGTTTGATGGATCAACCCGAGACCCATGCCGATCGCGTTCGTGAGCTGGTAGCGGTTCCAGAGTGACGCCGTCGCGTGCGGGACGAGGGCGACCGTCGCTCCCGCCTTCGCGGCGCTCGTCGTGCTCACGATCGTCGCGCGCTGCGCGCCGAGGCCGGCGGCGATCTGCCAGGCACGCGTCGGCGCCCCCGTGGCGCCGAGCTCCCAGCCGGTGGTCCGCTGCGCGCCCGTCTGCACGACCTTCGTCGCGTCGTTCGGATCGGGCGACGTCGTGTTCGTGCGGTCGAGCCGGTACGCCGCGGCGGAGAGCGCGAGGTCCGCAAGGACGTCCCACTTCGCGCCGATCTCGCGGTTGGTGAAACGCTCCGGCTCGAGCGTCGACGTCGTCACGGTCAGCGACGTGAACTGATCGCCCGAGCTCGGGAGATACGAGCGGCCGTACGAGGCGTAGAGCGACAGGGGTGTGAGCGGCTTGAGGACGACGCCGGCGCGCGGCGACACCAGTCGATCGGAGCGCGACAGCTCCTGGCCGTTGCGGTTGTTGTGATAGTCGATCCTGAAATTCTCGTAGCGCACGCCGGCGACGACGAGGAGGGCGCTCGACAGCGCGACCTGATCCTGCACGTACGCGGCCGCGTCGTTCACGGTCGCGCGATTGGCCGCGTCCGTCGCGCTCGCGCGGAAGCTGACCGGCGTCGAGACGGTCGGGCTGGCGAGCGGCGCGCTGAGCGACGTCACCGAATCGTTGTAGTAGCCGGTGAGGCGCACCTGGTTCGTGCGCTGGTGCGTGACGTCCACGCCGGCGAGCAGGGTGTGCTGCGCGAAACCGGTGCTGAACTTCCGCGACAGGTCGGTGACGTTGATCAGGTTGCGGCGATCGATCGCGTGGTTGTACGCCGCCAGCGTCACACGGCTGCCGGCCGCATCGACCGCACCCGGATACGTGTTCTGATAGAACTTGTCGTAGCTCGCCCAGGTCGTGTGATTGCGCAGTAGCCAGCCGCCCGCGGAGTGGTCGGCCGCGAGCGTGCCGATGTTCACGCGCGCCGTCGCGCGGTTGACGTCGGGATTGCCGAAGAAGGTCGTCTGGCTCGTCGGCGCGGGCGCGCCGTGGAACGACGGGATGCCGCGGTCGACGCGACGCTGGTCGTCGAACAGCTCATAGCCCGCGCGGATCACGGTGCGCGGACCGGCGAGCAGCGCGACGGTCGGATTCACGCCGTAGCGCGTGAGCGTCATCGCGTCGCGGAATCCGCCCGACTTCTCGTACACGGCGTTGGTGCGCGCGGCGAATCGGTCGCCGAACGGGTTGCCGGCGTCGAGCAGCGCGCGCTTGTGGTCGAACGAGCCGCCTTCGGTCGTGAGCGCCAGCGTCGGCGTCCACGACGCCTGCTTCGTCACGCGGTTGATGATGCCGCCGCCGCCGCCGCGTCCGAAGAGCAGCGCCTCCGAGCCCCTCAGCACCTCGATGCGCTCGGCGTTGTACAAGTCGCGCAGATACTGCGCGTCGTCGCGCGCGCCGTCGACGAAGAAGTCGGCGGTGGTGTTGTTGCCGCGAATCGTCGGCGCGTCACGATGGCCTTCACCGGCGGCCATCGTGATGCCGGGGACGTAGCGCGCGACGTCCGCCATACTCTGCATCGACTGATCGGCGATCAGATGATTGGTGATCACCGAGACCGCCCGCGGCGTGTCGCGGAGCGGCAGGTCGGTGCGCGTCGCCGAGCTCGTGGCGGGCGCCGCGTAGCTCGACCGGCGGCGGGCGGTGACTTTGACGGCGTCGAGGGTCCGCGTCTCGTTGCGGTTGTGCGCCTTCGCCGAGTCGGGCTCGCTCTGCTGGGCCTGACGAAGCGCCTGCGCCGGGGCGGGGAAGAGTGCGGCGGCGACGGCGGTCAGTCCCGCGAAAAGAATTGGTCGAATGGTGTGCATGGTCGGGTTTGGTGGGGTCCGGGAACGGCGGAAGAATCACCCGGGACCCCATTTCGGCGCACTTCGGCAGTTCTTCCGATGAAGTCAAGTCGTGTGGGGACTGGACTTTAGGCCGTATATCCGACTTATTACATCGGAATTGAGGTGTAATCCCGACAAACAACCTCGTATTTCCCGATTTCGTCTCCCTTGAATCGCTCCGCTCCTGCCGCCGGCGTCGCCGCCGTCGCGCCGACCAGCGTTCTCATCGTGGCCCGCCACGCGCTCGTGCGCGCCGGGCTTCGAGCGATTCTCGCCGACAACCCCGGCCTCAAGGTCGCCGCCGACGCCCGTGACGACGCTGAGGCGCTGGAGATGGCGAGCCAGGTCGAGCCGGACGTCGTGCTGTTCGCGCATGCGCCCGACGCGCACGTCGCGGCCGCGATCAAGACGCAGTACCCCGCCAGCTGCGTCCTCGCCCTCGATTCGGCTGACGATCACGCCGACGCGGGATGCCTCAAGCTGTCGGCGGAGACCGGGCTCGATGAGCTGTGCGCGCTCCTCGGCACCGCGCTCAATGGCCGGTGCGGCGGCTGTGCGCTGCGCGCCGAATGCCCAGTGCCCCGCGTCGCCGTCGCGTTGAGTCCGCGCGAGCGGCAGGTCGCCGTCTGCGTCGCCGAAGGGATGTCGAGCAAGCAGATCGCCGCCGCCCTCGGCATCGGTCTGCGCACCGTGAACACCTATCGCGAAGCGCTCGCGAAGAAGCTGGGCGCGTCGTCGGCTGCGGTCGTGACGCGCTACGTCCTCGAGCATCAGATCACACCATGACCGCGATTCCTACCGAGATTCTCGTCGCCCGCGGACGCAATGCGTCGGTCGCGCGCAAGCTGGCTCCAGGCGCGCTGGCGTTGGGTGCCATCGCGGTGCTCGCGCTCATCGTCTGGCAGGCGATCACCGCGAACGGCGTCCCCGATCCGCTCGCGCAGGCCGCGTCGCGTCCGTCGGCGACGCTCGACATCGCGGTGCTCGTCTTCCGCGAAGGGCTCGAGTGCATTCTCGTGCTGTCGGCGATCACGGCCGGGATGGCGCGCTCGCAATCGCAGTATCGCGCGCCGATCGGATGGGGGGTGCTCGGCGCGATCGCCGCGTCGCTCGCCACGTGGTTCATCGCCGCGCGCGCGATCGACGCGCTGACCGACAGCATCCCCGCGCTCCACGTGCAGGCGGGGACCGGACTGCTGGCGATCGTCGTCCTGCTCGTCGTCATGAACTGGTTCTTCCACCGCGTCTACTGGACCGGCTGGATCTCGATGCACAATCGCCGCAAGCGCGCGCTGCTCGACGACGCGCCGGCCGGCGGCGACCATCGCTCGGCGCGCCGCGTGCTGCTCGGCCTCGCGGCGCTCGGCTTCACGTCGTTCTATCGCGAAGGCTTCGAGGTCGTGCTCTTCCTGCAGAGCTATCGCCTCAAGCTCGGCGGGGCCGTGGTGCTCGGCGGCGTCGTGATCGGCGCGGCGGCGGCGGGTGTGATCGCGCTGCTCACGTTCGCGGCGCGTCGCAAGCTTCCCTACAAGCAGATGCTCGTCGTCACGGGCGTGATGCTCGGCGCGGTGCTGCTCGTGATGGTGGGCGAGCAGGTGCAGGAGATGCAGCTCGCGCACTGGCTGGCGACGACGACGATTCCGCGCCTCGAGCGGACGATTCCGGAGTGGATGGGGATGTGGTTCGGGATCTTCCCGAATATCGAGTCGATCGTCGCGCAGGCGGTGGCGGGGGTGCTCGTGCTCGGGTCGTTCTTCGCGGCGAAGCCGTCGGGGGGACGATGAGGATGGGTAGGGCAGTTTAGGCCCCCGGGTAGCGGGTTGCGGGTCACGGGTTGCGGGTCGGTGTGCGACGCCTGAGGCGCCGCTTTGATGAAACGGCGTGAGACCGTCAGTCATCCTGAGCGTAGCGAAGGACCCCTTGGCACTGAGGCCGTCCCGATCTCCTCGGCGCACAGGGGTCCTTCGCCTTCGGCTCAGGATGACGTGGTGGTTTCAATCAAGCCATCGCCGCAGGCGCGGCGTTCCCTCCCGCCACCCACTACCCGCTACCCGATGATGTTCCTGTTGACAGCTACAGGAACGCATGGTACTCTCTCTTCTGTAGACACCTACAGAAGACGCTGACGGCGAGCGCCGTAGCACCTGAATCCGAGACAATTCAATGAGTTGGTTCGCAGCGGCGCGCGCGCGCCTCGCTCTCGTCTTCTCCGGACGCGCCGCCGAGGCGCGCATGGATGAAGAGATCGGATTCCACATCGAGATGGAGACCGAGCGTCTCGTCCGCGAAGAAGGCTTGTCGCGCGACGACGCACGCCGCCGCGCGCTCGTGACCTTCGGCGGCGTCACCCAGCATCGCGAGACGCTGCGCGACGGCCGCGGCTTGGCGTGGATGAGCGGGCTCTCGCTCGACGGCAGGCTCGCGCTGCGAATGCTCCGCAAGAATCCCGGGCTGACGCTCGTCGCCGTCGTCGGCATGTCGGTCGCCGTCGCCATCGGCGCGGTCGCCTTCAGCGCGATCTACACGATGCTCGACGCCAACCTTCCGGTCAGTGAAGGGAGCCGCGTGATCGGCATCCGCAATCTCGACGTGCGCGGTGGTGAAGGGCGGTTCACGCACCTCCACGACCTCTCCGTCTGGAAGCAGACGCTCACGACGGTGAGTGAGCTCGGCGCCTATCGCACGGTCGACCGCAATCTGATCACGCTCGACGGCCACTCCGAACCGGCGCGCGTCGCCGAGATGTCGGCGTCGGGCTTTCGCATCACGCGCGTCCCGCCTCAGCTCGGACGCTACTTCCACGACGAGGACGAGCGGCCGGGCGCCGAGCCGGTCGTCGTCATCAGTCATCGGGTGTGGCAGAGTCGTTTTGCCGGACGCGCCGACGTCGTCGGGCAGGTGCTGCAGATCGGCGACGTGCGGCACACCATCATCGGCGTGATGCCGGAGGGCTATGCGTTCCCGGTGAACAACCGCGTGTGGACGCCGCTGCGGCTCGACCCCGCCGATTACGAGCGCGGGCACGCACCGAGCATCGAGGTGTTCGGACGCCTTGCGCCGACTGCGACGCTCGAGGACGCGCAGCGCCAGATTGCCGCCGTCGCCGGGCGCCTCGCGAAGGAGGAGCCGCGGACGCACGAGCAGGTGCGCTCACGCCTGCTGCCGTACACGCGGATGTTCATCGACAATCCCGAGATGACCTGGACGTACCATCTCATCCAGCTCCTCGTCTCGCTGCTGCTCGTCGTGATCGGGACGAACGTCGCGGTGCTCGTCTATGCGCGCACCGCCGGACGACTCGGCGAGATCGCCGTTCGCACCGCGCTCGGTGCGAGCCGCGCGCGGGTCGTCGGTCAATTGTTTGCCGAGGGACTCGCGCTGTCGCTCGTCGCGGCGGGCGTCGGTCTCGTCGTCGCGGGCGTTGCGCTGGCGGCGATCGACGCGGCGCTCACGCGTTTGACGGGCGAGCAGCTCCCGTACTGGCTCGTCTTTCACATCACGCCGGGTGTCGTCGCGTACTGCCTCGGGCTCGCCGTCGTCGCGGCCGTGATCATCGGCGCGGTGCCGGCGCTCAAGGCGACCGGCCGCGATGTGCGATCGAATCTCCAGCATCTCGGCGCCGGCGGCTCCGGCGTGCGGCTCGGACGCGGCTGGACGTTCATGATCATCGCGCAGGTGACCGTGGCGGTCGCCGTGCTGCCGATCGCGATCGCCGGGATCAATGCCTGGCGACGTTCCGACTCGGCGCGTGCACGCACGTTGAATCGACAGGTGCTCACCTCCACGCTTTCGCTCGACGCGCCCGAAGTGCCGGGCCGATCGTCGGCATCGACTGATCGCGCGACGCGATTCGTCGCGCTGCGCGGAGCGCTCGTCGAGCGCCTGCGCGCCGAGCCCGGCGTCGCCGACGTGATATTCGCGTCGAACGCGCCCGGAGACGAAGCGACCATGCGAATGGAGGGCGATCGGGCCCAGGGCGCGCGTGAAGGCGAGAAGGGGATCGCGACCGTCGGCGCGACGAACATCGATCTCGACTACCTCCGCGTGTTCGGCATCGGCGTGCTCGCCGGCCGTGCGTTCGAGGCCGGAGATTATTCACCGGCGAGCGATGCGATTCTCGTCAATCGGTCGTTCGTGAAGAAGGTGTTCGGCGGCGGCAGTCCGCTCGGTCGCAAGGTGCGTCGCGCGGCGCCCGAAGGGCGAGCGAAGGCGACCGATGCGCGCTGGGAGACGATCGTCGGCGTCGTTCCGGATTTCCCCGTCGATTCCTCCTCGTCCGCCCCGAAGGTCTACCGGCCGCTCCTGCCGGCCGACACGGCGCCCGTGATGATCGCGATCCGCATGAAGGGTATGGAAGCGTCGCAGCTCTCCAGCCGCCTGCGCGCGCTCGCTGTGGCGACGAATCCGCTCCTGCGCGTCGAGCAGATCAAATCGCTCGACGAGACGATCTACGACAATGCCGCGCCGACCCGCATGGTGATTCTCGTCATCGAGCTGGTCACCGGGGCCACCGTGTTGCTCTCCGCGGCGGGGATCTACGCGCTGATGGCGTTCACCGTCACGCGCCGCCGCCGTGAGATCGGCATTCGCGCGGCGCTCGGTGCGGGGCCGCGGCGCGTGCTCGGCAACGTGCTCGCCAGCGTGATGGTGCAGGTCGCGATCGGCATCGCGATCGGCGTGTCGATCGCCGGCACCTTCGACCACTTCCTCGAAGGTGGATGGACCGGCCGGCTCGGCTTCATGGGCCTCGCCTCCGTCGCGGCGCTCATGGGCGCGGTGGCGATCGGCTCAGCGATCGGCCCGGCAGCGCGCGCATTGCGCATTCAGCCCACGGAAGCGCTGAAGGGAGTCTAGTGGTCGGTGGTCGTTTGCAGGGCCTTCGGGTGGCGGGTTGCGGGTTGCGGGAACG
>CBHWBX010000229.1:0-7179 GCA_966111935.1 uncultured Gemmatimonadaceae bacterium | reverse complement strand
CGGGCCTAACACGCATGTGGCGAAGCCGCCGAACCTGCTGTCAACTAATCACTTGAACGCGTTCAGACCAGTCACCGCCTGGCCCAGAATCAACGAGTGCACGTCATGCGTGCCTTCGTACGTGTATACGCTCTCGAGATTCTCCATATGGCGCATCGCCGAGTACTCGGCGAGAATGCCGTTCGCGCCGAGGAGACGACGGGCTTCGCGGGCGATGTCCGTCGCGATGCTCACGTTGTTCCGCTTCGCGAGCGACACCTGCTGCGGCGAGTACGTCCCGGCGTCCTTCATCCGGCCCAGGTGCAGCGAGACGAGCTGCCCCTTCACAATCTCCGTCAGCATGTCGGCAAGGCGCTCCTGCTGGATCTGGAAGCCGCCGATCGGACGGTCGAACATCACGCGGGTCTTCGAGTACTCGAGCGCTTCCTCGAAGCACGCCATTGCCGCGCCGAGGGCGCCCCACGAGATGCCATAGCGCGCCTGCGTCAGGCACATGAGCGGACTCTTGAGGCCCCCCGACTTCGGCAGGATCGCGTCGGCGGGCAGCTCGATGTCCTGGAACACCAGCTCACTGGTGTCGCTCGCGCGCAACGAGAGCTTGCCCTTCTGATCCTTCGCCTTGAAGCCCTTGCTGTCAGTCGGGACGATGAAGCCGCGGATCGACTTGTCGCTCGGATCCCCGTTGGTCTTCGCCCACACGACGGCGATCTTCGCCGTCGAGCCGTTGGTGATCCACATCTTCGCGCCGTTGAGCAGCCACGTGCCGTCCTTCTGCTCCTTGGCCATCGTGATCATGCCGCTCGGATTCGAGCCGTAGTCCGGCTCGGTCAGCCCGAAGCAGCCGATCACCTCGGCCTTGGCCATCTGCGGCAGCCACTTTTTCTTCTGCTCTTCACTGCCGAAGGCGTAGATGGGATACATCGCCAGGGAGCTCTGCACCGATGCGAACGAGCGCACCCCCGAGTCGCCGCGCTCGAGCTCCTGGTTGATGAGCCCATACGCGACGTTGTTCAGCCCCGCGCACCCGTATTCCTCGGGCAGATTGGCGCCGAAGACGCCGAGCTCCGCCATCTCCGGAATGATTTCACGCGGGAAACGGCCGTCGACGTACGCCTGGCCGATGATCGGAAGGACACGCTCATTCACGAAGGCGCGCACGGAATCCCGAATCGCGCGCTCCTCTTCGGAGAGCTGGCTATCGATGTTGAAGAAGTCGAGCATGGAGGGAAGGTACACGGGGGTGGCGTTTCAGGAAAAGCCAGAACGATTAAGTACGTGGAGGGGGCAAAAGCCTGTTAACTGCAGTAACAGCCGGGTTGCGGGGCGCGGGTTGCGGGGCGCGGGCAGGAACGCCGCGCCTGCGGCGACGGCTTGATTTGAAACGGTCGCTGCCCGCCAAACGCTGTTGCATCCAAGCGACGCCTCAGGCGTCGCACACCTTCCCGCAACCCGCAACCCGCGACCCGCAACCCGGCTGTTCTGCCGTTCCCCCCTGGGACGGGGCACTACTGCCGCGTAACCCCGCGTTTTGCGGAGGGCGCTATCCCCACCTCGCGCGCCTTCCTCCGAAACCCCGCCCCATGATCCAGCGGATGCCCATTCTCGTCCTGCCACTGGTGAACCATCTCGTGCAGGAGCGTGTGCAGCGCTTCCGCCCAGCCGTGGCGCTTGAGGTGCCGGTAGCTGATCGCGATCTCGCCCGTCGACTGCGGGGTCGCCGCGGTGTAGTGACCGAGCCGGCTCTTCATGCGACGCGAGATCCGCACCGGCACGACCTTCAACGTGCCGCCGAAGTGCTGCGCGTTGTACCGCGCATGCCACTCGGTGAGCTTCGCGGCGAGCGGCTCGTCCTCTGGGCGCATCGTCTCGCGACGCGGCTCGCGTGGCGGGCCGGGGTCGGTGATCTTGTGCGAGATGATCAACCGCTGGGCGTTGTGCCGCTCGGCTTTCGTCCGGCCTTCGACGAAGGCGACGATCGCGAGATGGACTTCCGGCGGTGCGTCGAGGTAGCCGTGGTGCACGCGCAGATCGGCGCCGCGGAAGCTCACCATCACATTGCGGTTGCGCGTCAGCCGGCAGCGCTCGATCCGCCTGAGGCCGAGCACGCGCAGCCGCGCGAGCAGCTCGTCGGCGTCGCGCGGTGGGAGGGGGATGTCCCCCGTGTCCAGCTCGAACGACAGCTGCGGCGACGGCGGGACCGCGCCGCGCCGCAGGAGGTTCTTCAGCGAGCGAAGCACTTCACCGGCCCGGGCACGAAATCGCGGCGATCGTTCGACCACACGAGCGTCGAGACCTCGATGTCCTTGTCGGTGATGCGAATGCTGTTCACCGACGAAGGACGTCCGCCCCGCGAACGGTTGCTGATCGTCCCCGACGTCGAGACGATCGTCCCACGCTTGGTGTGCTCGATGTAGTGCACCGCCTCCTGGTGGTCGTGCCCACACAGGACCAGATCGACGTGCATCTCGGCAAACGCGCCGAGGATCTGCTTGGTGTTCTTGAGCCCGTGGCGCTGCGACAGCTCGCCCTTCACCGGATTGTGGTGCATGACGATGATGCGCGCGTCGCCCGAGCGCGACTTCCCGAACTCGGAGCCGGCGCGCTCGATCTGCGCACGGCTCAGATGTCCGATGATCGAGATGTCGCGGACGTTCCAGGTGAGCGTCTGCGGCAGCACGCCCTGCGACGTGTTCAATCCGACGAACGTCGCGCCCCCGATCCGCAGCACCGGCTCGAGGTCCTGGCTGATGTAGGCGCGGTACTTCTCGAACATCCGGTCTTCACTGCCGAAGCCGAGCGGTGCCTTCCACCACGCGACGTGGTGATGGCCGGGGACGCAGATCGTCTGGCTGACCGGCTCGGCGGGGCGGAGAAAGGCGCGCGCGCGCGGGAACTCCCCGGCGCGCGCGCGTTGCGACAGGTCGCCCGACACCGCCACGACGTCGTACTTCCGTTCCTGGATCAGTGCTTCGATGGCTTCGTACTGCTCGGGAACCGCGGGGGCGCCGAAGTGAAGATCGGAGCAATGGAAGACGGTCGTGACCTGATCGCTCACAGCTTGGCGATGATGGCGTCGGTGAATTCGTCGGTCGAAGCGGTGCCGCCGAGATCGCGCGTCACCGTCTTGCCTTCGCGGACGGTCGTCTCGAACGCGTTGCGCACCCGCTTCGCGCGCTCGGCGTCGCCGATGTGCTCGAGCAACATGCACGCCGCAAGGATGACCGCGCCAGGGTTGGCGATCCCCTTCCCGGCGATGTCCGGCGCCGTGCCGTGCACCGCTTCGAAGATCGCGCCGCCGGCGCCGATGTTCGCGCCCGGGGCCAGTCCGAGGCCGCCGACGAGGCCGGAGATCTGATCGGAGAGGATGTCGCCGAAGAGATTCGTCGTCACGATGACGTCGTACTTCTCCGGGTGGAGGACGAGGTTCATCGCCATCGCGTCGACGATGCGCTCCTCGAACTCGATCTTGCCCGCGTACTCGCGCGCGACCATGCGGCCGGTGTCGAGGAAGAGGCCCTGCGAGAACTTCAGGATGTTCGCCTTGTGGACGAGCGTGACCTTCTTGCGATTGTGCTTGACCGCGTACTCGAACGCATAGCGGACGATGCGCTCGGAGCCCTGGCGGGTGATGATCGCGATCGACTCGGCGGCGGCGCGCGGATCGTCGCCGACCCGGATGTAGTGCTCGATGCCGACGTAGAGCCCTTCGGTGTTCTCGCGGACGAGGACGAGGTCGAGGTCCTTGTACCGGCCGCCCTGCACGATCGTGTGCGCCGGGCGCACGTTGGCGTAGAGGTCGAACGTCTTGCGGAGGGCGACGTTGATCGAGCGGAACCCTTCACCGACCGGCGTCTCGAGCGGTCCCTTGAGGGCGAGCTTGGTGCGCTTGATGGAATCCAGCGTCGCTTCCGGGATCGGGTCGCCGCAGTGGGCGACGCCGGCCATACCGGCGACCTGGACGTCCCACTCGATGTCGGCGCCGGCCGCCTCGAGAATGCGAACAGTGGCGTTGGAGATCGACGGACCGATACCGTCGCCGGGAATCAGGGTGACAGGGGTAGGCATTAGGAGAGGAAGAGGATCATCAACGGGGCGCGACCACGGCGGCGAGGCGTGCCGCGATCGACGCCGGAAGGGCGGGACCGAATGAATCGAGCGGATCGCTCTCGACTTCGCCGACCCAGGCGACGCTCGCCGTGCGGGCGTCGACGACGAAGACGCGGAGGATCCCCTTGCCGCCGCGCGGCACCACGGGGACGAGGCGGAGCTCCACGGGCACGAGGAGCAGCCGCGCGTTCGGGTACAGGGCGACCATCGTTCGGATCTGCGAGGCGAACGGCTCCGGGAGGCGGGAATCGGCCTGCCATCCGGCCCGGCGGAGCGGCTCGACGGCCAATCCATAAGGATCGGTCGCGTACTGCGAGTTGACCCGATAGCTCTGAGCGAGCTGGTCCGGGAAGACCCAGGTCTTCTTTAGGCCGCGCTCGTCGAAGGCGGCGGCGATCTCGTTGTCGAGCGTCCGCTGGAGCTCATTCGGCCGGCCGATCGACCAGTTCAGGGGCTGCTGGACGATTGCAGCGTACGTCGGAAGCACGATCACCTGTTGCGCGGCAAGCGTGCTGAGCGCTCCGACGGGAGCCGGCGCCGGCGTGCTGGGGCGGGCGCAGGCGGCAGCCGAAAGGGTTGCGGCCGCGCAAATCGCGAGAAGTGTCAGCGTCCGGAGGCGGGGCATGCGTAGAAAATAAGCAGGAACTGGATGGGACGTATGGAGACCCTTGCTCGCCGCCGCTCCAACTGTCATCATCTGGAATCTCACCGGAGCTCCCACCTCATGTCCAAGTTGTTACGCGCGGGTTTCTTTGCTCTCCTCGCCATCATCGGCGCAGCGGCTTTCGCGAAGATCGCGGTGTCGCGTGGTGAAACGCTCAACGCGGCCTGGTTGCTGACAGCCGCGGTGTGTACGTACGCCATCGCATACCGGTTCTACAGCAAGATGATTGCGGCCAAGATCTTCGCGCTCGACGCGAAGCGCCCGACGCCCGCAGTCCGTCTTGATGACGGCCGCGACTTCGTGCCGACGAACCGCTGGATCGTGTTCGGCCACCACTTTGCCGCAATCGCCGGTCCGGGACCGCTCGTCGGCCCGACCCTCGCGGCGCAGTTCGGCTATCTCCCCGGGGTCATCTGGATCATCGTCGGCGTCGCGCTCGGTGGCGCGGTGCAGGACTTCGTGATCCTCGCCGCTTCGGTTCGCCGCAACGGCAAGTCGCTCGGGCAGATGGCACGTGAAGAGATCGGACCCGTCGCCGGCATGACCGCGCTGGTCGCCGTGCTCGGCATCATGATCGTGCTCCTCGCGGTGCTCGCGCTCGTCGTCGTGAACGCGCTCAAGTCGAGCCCCTGGGGTGTGGTGACGATCGGCCTCACGATCCCGATCGCGATGCTGATGGGTGTGTACCTCCGCTGGATCCGCCCGCACCGCGTGCTCGAAGCGAGCGCGCTCGGCATCGTCCTGATCATCGCGTCGCTGTTCGTCGGCCGCGCGGTCGCCGACTCGCCGACGCTCGCCCCGATGTTCACGCTGAGCGGAACGGCGCTCGCCTTCATCATCATGGCGTACAGCTTCGCGGCGTCGGTGACGCCGGTGTGGCTGCTCCTCGCCCCGCGCGACTACCTCTCGGCGTTCGTGAAGATCGGCGTCGTGATCGCGCTCGGCCTCGGCATCCTCGTCGCGCTGCCGCCCCTCCACATGCCGGCGGTCACGCAGTTCGTCGACGGCTCGGGTCCGGTGTTCGCGGGCAAGGTATTCCCCTTCTGCTTCATCACGATCGCCTGCGGCGCGATCTCGGGCTTCCACGCGCTCGTGTCCTCGGGCACGACGCCGAAGCTCCTGGCGCGTGAAGACGACGCCCGCATGATCGGCTACGGCTCGATGATCATGGAGTCGTTCGTCGCCGTGCTGGCCCTCATCGCTGCCTGCGCGCTCACCCCGGGCGTCTACTTCGCGATCAACTCGCCGGCGAGCGCGATCGGCACCACGGCGGCCAGCGCCGCCGAAGCCGTTCGCCAGTGGGGCTTCACGCTCGATCCGAAGCACATGGAAGACCTCGCCCGCGCGGTCGGCGAGACGTCGCTCCTCTCGCGCACCGGCGGCGCCCCGTCGCTCGCGGTGGGCATGGCGCAGCTCTTCTCGAACGCGCTCGGCGGCCCGACGGCGCTCGCGATCTGGTACCACTTCGCGATCATGTTCGAGGCGCTGTTCATCCTCACGACGCTCGACGCCGGCACGCGCGTCGGCCGCTTCATGATCCAGGATCTCGGCAAGCACCTCTGGGAACCGATCGGCCGAGTGGCGTGGTATCCGGCGATCGTGCTCTCGAGCGCGATCATGGTCGGCATGTGGGGCCACTTCCTGTATCAGGGCGTCATCGATCCGCTCGGCGGCATCAACTCGCTCTGGCCGCTGTTCGGCATCTCGAACCAGCTCCTCGCGATGGTCGCGCTGTGCGTCGGCACGACGGTGATCATCAAGATGGGCAAGCAGAAGTACGCGTACGTCACGATCCTTCCGCTGCTCTGGCTCGGCACGGTGACGATGACGGCGAGCTGGCAGAAGATCTTCTCGGACGACGTGAAGATCGGCTTCCTGAAGCACGCGGCGGTGGTGAAGGAGCAGATCGCGGCGGGCACGCTGCCGGCGGCGATCAAGAGTGTCTCCGACGCGAACCGCGTCGTGTTCAACGACTATCTCGACGCGGGCGTCGCCGCGTTCTTCATGATCGCGGTCGCGGTGATTCTCGTCGCGAGCATGAAGGAGTGGTATGCGGTGGTGGTGGCGAAGAAGGCGGTCATCTCGTCGGAAGTGCCGTTTGATGGTGCCCTGGCCGCTGGCGACTGATCGGCCGTAAGGAAACAGCGTAATCCGGAGCGAAGCGAAGGACCCCTTTCCGGGCGGAGAGGGGTCCTTCGTTCTTTGGAACGGCCGGGTCGCGGGTTGCGGGTTGCGGGTCGCGGGAAGGTGTGCGACGCCTGAGGCGTCGCTTTGATGCAACAGCGTTTGACGATCAGTGCTGTTCTCAATCAAGCCGTCGCCGCAGGCGCCGCGTTCCTTCCCCCAACCGGGGACCCGCAACCCCCAACCCCGCCGTTACGAGCCGTTCTCTCAGGAACGAAGAACGC
>CBHWBX010000228.1:0-7193 GCA_966111935.1 uncultured Gemmatimonadaceae bacterium | reverse complement strand
GGGCGCGGAGCCGCTCGACCTCCGGATGGACGATCTGGTTAAGTTCTTCGAGTTGCTCGTGATCGGCGAAGACGATCCGCCGGAGGGCCGCGCGATCGAGCTGGCCGTCCGGCGCGAGGATCTCGGAGCCCCAACGTTCCACGATGCGTTCGTGGGCCGCGGTTCCGGCCTCGACGGCCCGGCGGGCCAGGACGTCGGCGTCGATGATCGTGGCGCCGCGCTCGGACAGCATGTGCGCGACCGTGGACTTCCCACTGCCGATGTTGCCGGTGAGGCCGACGAGCAGCATGACGGATTCCTTTGGGTGGCGCACGGGTTCGTCTCCGGAGTGGGACGGCACCTGGCGGTGCCAACCTAAGGGAAAACCCTGAAACGCGTCAACTTTCGAGGATCGATCGGTAATGACCAGGGTCGAGCTGGGCTCGGCGTTCGACGCCCGAGATGAGAGTGAAACGAATAGCGAATTCCGTGACATCATTCGCCGGCAGCTCGAGCTGTTGGGGGAAGATCCTGATCGAGAAGGGCTGCTCCGGACCCCCGAGCGGGTGGCCAAGTCGCTCGCCTGGCTGACCCGCGGCTACGAGATGGACGTCGCCCAGGTGGTCGGCGCCGGGGTCTTCGACAGCGAAGGCGCCAGCAACATGGTGATGGTCCGCGACATCGAGCTGTATAGCCTGTGCGAGCACCACATGCTGCCCTTCTACGGCAAGGCGCACGTCGCCTACATCCCGAACGGCAAGATCGTCGGTTTGAGCAAGCTGCCGCGCATCGTCGAGGTGTTTGCCCGGCGCCTTCAGGTCCAGGAGCGGCTGACGGAGCAGATCGCGACCGCGATCGACGACGTATTGAAGCCCATGGGTGTCGGCGTGGTCGTCGAGGCCTACCACCTCTGCATGATGATGCGCGGCGTCGAGAAGCAGAACTCGAAAACGCTCACCAGCGCCGTACGTGGAACGTTTCGTTCCGATCAGAAGACGCGTGAAGAATTTCTCACGCTCGCGTATTCACAACGTGGCTCGTAATGGTCTAAGATCTGTAACGACAACGTCTTATGGAATGAACGCGTCGGTTTCCTCCGGCGCGTTTTTTCGTGCCGGTGACCCACATTACAGACCGAGCACAACCGGTTACGTACTGATACCGCCTGCCGTCTTGGTAATATCCTCCATGCCCGCGATCTCAACCCGTAGTCCCAGACCTCTGCGACGGTCCCCGAGCGGCTTCACGATGCTCGAGGTGGTGATCGCGCTGATGCTCGTCGGCATCGTCTCGATGCTGTCGGCCGGCCGCATCCACAAGATCATGGTCCAGCAGCGGGTGGCGCGCGCCGCGACGTCGGTCCAGAGCGATCTCGAGGCGGCGTTCACGATCGCCGCGCGGAATCGCCAGCCGGTTCGCATCGCCTGGAATGCGACGAAGATGCAGATGCAGGTCACCGATCGCGCGGGCACGACGGTCTACCGCCGCACGCCGCTCGGCAAGGACGCGTACGGCCTCTCGTCGAGCGGCGTGAGCTTCTCCGTGAACCCGCTCGAGGTCTACCCCAACGGTCTCGCCGGCAACCCGCTCACGATCAGTCTGTCGATGGAAAGCAGCTCGCGGACGATCACGATGAGCCGAGGCGGGATGGTGAAAATCCAATGAACCGTCGTGGATTCACGCTGATCGAGGTGATGGTTGCCCTCGTGATGCTCGCGATCGTCGCCACGGGCGTGGCGCGCGGATCGACGGCAATCGCCGTCTTCGGCCGCCGGACGGATCTCGTCGCCAAGCGCACGGCCGCCCTCCAGCTCGAGGCGAACAAGCTCGGCGCGGTTCCATTCTCGAGTCTCAGCACCTGGTCGACCGCGGATCAGACGGTCACGCGCGGCGACTTCGGGTACACCCGCAAGCTGACGATCACTTCGCAGAACGCGACGAACACGCGCTATCAGGTCAAGGTCGTCATCATTCCGACGTCGGACCCGACGAAGAAAGACTCGGCGATCTTCGACCGGACGTCGCCGCCGACCGGCTCGCCGCTCTGCGTGGGCTGCTGAGATGCCGATGCGTAACCGTCGCGGCTTCGCGCTCGCTGAAATCCTCGTCGCGCTCGTGATCCTCGGCATCGTCGGCGCCGCGATGACGAAGGTGCTGATGAACCAGAACCGCTACTTCGACAAGCAGACGAACATGCGGGCCGCGCGGAGCGTCGCGCGGAACTCGATCAACATCATGCTCGCCGATCTGCGGATGGTGCAGGACGACGGCGTAGAGTACGCGTCGTCGGACTTCAAGGAGATGCGCGTGCGCGTGCCGTATCGCTTCGGTCTCATGTGCTCGATCGCCGGCTCGACGACGACGGTGAGCATGCTGCCGATCGACTCGGCGACGAACGCGATGTCGACGTACAAGGGCTTCGCCTTCCGGAACGCGGGTGGCACCTACACCTACTCGACGACGGGCGCGCCTACTGCGACGGCGAGCTCCGCGAACTGCACCGGCTCGGGAGCGGGGCAGGCACAGATCCGGACCGTATCGCTCAACGGCCGTACGGGCGACATCTTCGATGTGAGCACGGCGAGCGCGGGCGCGACGGTCCCGACACCCGTGTTCTTCTACCAGACCATCACCTACGCCTTCAGAACGTCGTCGGTGTATCCGACGAAGCTGGGACTGTGGCGTATCGTCGATGGCGCCGGGGCGGCGGAAGAGCTGATGGCGCCGTTCGATACGGCGGCCGGCTTCCGCTACTACACGTCGGGGACCGACGCCGCGCAGGCGAGCGTCCCGGCCGTCGCGAACATCCGCGGCGTCGACCTTCTGTTGTACGCGGCGAGCCCGCGGGGCACGTCGAACCAGACCAATTCTTCGACGTCGAAGACGGTCACGTCGGTTTTCTTCAAGAACACTCGGTAATCTCTGGCCGGAGTCAGACATGCGACTCTCGAATCGTGATGGTTTTGCGCTCCCGATGGCGATCCTCATGAGCGCGGTGATGGCAGCGGCGCTCGCGGCGAGCTTCGTCGCGACGTCGGGTGAGTTCACGACGAACGCGGCGGCGCGCGGACAGACGCGTGCCTACAATCTCGCCGAGTCAGGGCTCGAGCAGTTCATGGTGCGCCGGAACGAGAGCGGCTGGTGCACCAACTGCGTTTCCGATCCGGCGGTCGCCGACTCGGAGTGGACGCGCGTGACGCTGACCGGCGGCTATGCCGACGTCGTCGCGGTGCGGGTGCGCCCGGTGGTCGGCACGACCAACGCGATGTATTTCATTCGCTCCACGGGTGTCGACACGAGCAAACAGGCGCTGAACGCGGCCGGCTCGGGCGTGCGTGCCACGCACACCGTGGGCATGTATGCCACCTGGAACACGGCGACGATCAACGTGCAGGCCGCGTGGGTCAGTCTCTCCGGTCTGAACAAGAACGGCACGGGCCTGATCAGCGGTGTCGACCAGTGTGGCGCGAAGGCCTCCGTCGCCGGCGTGATGGTCGACAAGGGCGACCTCCACATCCAGGGCAACAGCTTCGCCCCTGAAGGCAATCCGCCGGTGGATACGTCGAACACGTTCGACCAGCTCAAGAGCAGAACGAACATCGACTGGGCCGGGATCATGGGCGGCTCGATCGCCGCGGACTACACGATTCCGGGGAACAGCTTCCCGGCGGCCTCGGTGTTCGACGCCGATCCGAACTTCTGGCCGGTGATTCGCATTCACACGAACAACTACTCGCTGCCGAATCACGGCCGCGGGATGATCATCGCCGACTCGAACTTCGTGATCTCCGGCAGCAACATGTGGGACGGGATCGTGCTGATCGGTGGACAGCTCACGTCGAACGGCAACAATACGACGGCCGGTGCGACACTGAGCGGTCTGAACTTCCTCATCGGCGGCACGCCGTCGACGAGCAGCGTCGACGACTCGGACGCGAACGGTCAGAAGACCTACGTCTACAACTCGTGCAACGTCGACAAGGCGGCGTCGAAGCTGAAGCGCTACGCGGCGCTACCGAACACCTGGATGGACAATCTCGCGTCCTATTGACGCATGAGCGCATCCGACCGGATGCCGCTCGGAGCTTCACCCAGGTCCGGCTGTCTCGCGCTGGAGACGGGCGCGTAGCGTATCGACGTCGCGCTGCGCGCCGAGCTCCGTGAAGAGCGCGAGCGCGGCGTCGAAGCTCCGGTCGGCGTCGAACTTCGCGCCGCGGGCGAGCTGGATCTCGCCGAGCTCGCGCAGGGTCTCGGCTTCGTTGAGCCTGAGCTGGAGACGTCGCGCGCTGCGCAGCGCGGCGCTGATCGCGCGCTCGGCTTCACCAAGGCGGCCGAGGTGGCGCAGCGCGCATCCCTTCCAGCGCAGCGCCTCGGTGCGCTCGACTTCGTCGCCCAGCTCGTCGACGATCGCGATCGCCTGATCGCAGCTGGCGATCGCCTCCTCGTAGCGGCCGCGCGCGCAGCTCACCTCGGAGCGGTGGACGAGCACCTTGGCGATCATCCCGCGATCGCCCTCGGCCTCGAGGAGCTCGAGGCAATCGAGATACGCCTCGTCGGCGGCGTCCCACCGCTCCTCGTCGGCGTAGAGCATGCCGAGGTTGTGGAGGGCGAGCGCCTCGCCGCGGCGATACGCGTTCTGCCGGAAGATCTGGCGGCTCTGCTGGTACGAGCGACGCGCGCCATCGAGGTCCCCCTGGATGTTCGCGATCGCGCCGAGGTTCAGATGGACACGGCCGCGCTGGATTGCATCCCCGGAAAGGTCGAGCGAGACCGCGTAGGCCGCGCGCGCCTGCTCGAGCTCACCCCGCGTGTGGTGGATGACCCCGATCCCGTTCTCGACGCGGGCGCGCAGCTCGTTGTTCTCGATCTGGATGGCGAGCGCGCGCGCTGCGCCGTACGCGCCCATCGCCTCGTCGAGATGGCTCTGCTTCCAGGCCACGCGGCCGAGGTGGAAGTGGGCGTCGGCGACGACGAGCGGATCGGCGCTCGTCAGCGCCGATCGGTACGCCGCGATGGCATCGAGAAAATCACCCGTCGTCTCCGCGGCCTCGCCGGCGCGGATCGCATCGTTGCTGCTCATTCCCCTCCGACTTGCATCACACGTCGAGGGCGTAGGTCGAGAAGTGGTCGAGCGGCGCGGCGATGACGTGCCACCAGGTGGCGAAGATCGCCGTGATACGCTGCGCGATGCTCCCCTGCTCGTCCAGGTAGACCACGTTCGGTGCGCCGGCGCAGGCCGAAACGTCGAGGATCAGTCCCGCGGGCTTCTTGAATTGCAGCCCGTGCGGCTGGAAGTCGATCTTGAACTCGCTGCCGGCATCAACGGAGCCGGAGATCGTGACCGTCTCGGTGAGTGCGCCCGGCGGCACGATGAGCACATTCTTGCCGACATACAGGACGCCGCCATTCGCGCCGATCTCCGCGGTGCCCTCGAGCGGCGCGCTGATGCTGCACGACAGGCGCTTCTGCTCGCCCGGCGCCGGCGCGCTGCCGGCATTTCCGAGCGACCCGGGGACGAGAGTGCCGTTGTGATAGTCGCCGCCGACGGCATTGAACTCCGGGAACCGGCTCTCGGCGGAGACGGTGCGTGATGGGGCGCTGGGCGCCGGCGCGTCGCTGCACGCCGCGGCGAGCGCAGCGAGGGCAGCCGTGAGAATGATGCGGCTTCGCGTCATGAGGTGAGTCCTGAAGGGGAGAATTCGGGATGCTTTAAAGAATGCTTACTGTCTGGCGCTAGACGGCGAGCGACAGCGAACGCTTGCGGCCGCGTACCACCGGCGGCGTGTGGTCGGCGACGGCGATCTGCTTGAGCATCGCGCGCATCACGTAGGCGGCGCCGCCGCGGGCCCGGATTTCCCCCGGCGTCGCGTGAAGGTAGCGCTGGCAGGTGTTCCGGAAGGCGCTGCCCGAGGGGAAGTCGAGCGACGCGGCGACGCGATCGGCGCTGCGATGGCGGTCTTCGAGCAGGTGGGCGGCGACGATGAGCCGTCCCCACGTGATGAGGCGCTGCGGCGCCGGATAGCCCGCCGCGGCGAGCCTCTGCGAAACGGTACGACGCGGAAGCGCGAGCAGCCGCGCGAGCTCCTCGGGGGCGAGACGCTCGTGCGCCCGGGTCACCGACAGGAGCACGGCGTCGCGGACGACGGAATCGACCGTGTCGAGCGATCGCCGCACGACCGACGCGAGGCTGCGCGACTCCGCCTGCTCGACGAGCGCAAGGAACGCGCGCGGCGAGTCGTCCTGGTCGGCGATGACGAGTCCATCCATCCCCTGGCGGCCGGCGTCGAACAGATCGTGCGCGTGATCGCCGGACACGGTGACGTAGGCGATCATCGTCAGCCGCGGCAGGCGCTGCTTCAGGTGGCGGATGCGCTCGAAGTTCGCGCGACCGCCGGCGAAGAGGTCGATGACGGCGAGACGCACCGGATGGCTCTCGCAGACGCGCAGCAGTCCCGCCCAGTCATCACACGGGACGAGCTGGTGCCGATCGCGGATCGCGGTGCGCAGCCGCTGGAGGTGCGCGGCCGTCGGAATCAGTGTCGCAATGACGCCCATAGGATCCTTGGGATCGCGTCGCCTGCTGAGGTGATGACGCTAGGGTACGCGCGGCGTCACGGGCAAGGCGGTTCCCAAGAGAATGTGACGGTTATTGCTGGATCGGAGACGATCAGAGCAGGCGGACCTGATCCTCGTCGCGGCGCGGCACGGAGTGGCAGGCGCGGCACCGCGCTTCGTACGCCTCGGTGCTGCCGACCATGATCGTCGGCGAGTCGTAGCGCGCCGGCTTGCCGCTGATGAGCCGCTGATTGCGGCTCGCCGGATTGCCGCAGACGACGCAGATCGCGTGGAGCTTGTCGACGACTTCGGCGATGCAGAGGAGCTTCGGCATCGGGCCGAACGGCTCGCCGCGGAAATCATTGTCGGTGCCCGCGATGATCACGCGCACGCCGCGGTTGGCCAGCGACGTCACGAGCGGCACGATCGACTCGGACAGGAACTGCGCCTCGTCGATCGCGACGACCTGCGTCTCCGGCAGCACGAGCTGCGCGATCTGCTCGGGCGTATCGACGGGCACCGCTTCGACGGTGCGGCCGTCGTGGCTCGACACCTGATAGATGCCCGCGTACCGCTCGTCCAGGTGCGACTTGAACACCTGGACGCGCTTCTTCGCGATGATGGCACGACGGACCCGACGGATCAGCTCTTCACTCTTC
>CBHWBX010000227.1:0-7198 GCA_966111935.1 uncultured Gemmatimonadaceae bacterium | reverse complement strand
CACGCTCGACGCGCACGGACAGCCGGTCGAACGCAGGATTCTCGCGATTGCCGCTGGCATGGATCATCTGATCATGGATGGAATGGCGATGTCGCGCTTCGCGAAGCGTGTCGTCGAGCTGCTCGAGGCGGGGACCGGGCTCGATGCGCGCTTTGTCGCCGAGACCCGCGAGCTCGTCGCGAGGGACGAGGCATGACCGCTCGAGCGACAGGGACGCGCCCCGTTCCGCGCGCGCCCGGCAACTTTCTCCTCGGCAACGCCGCGCCGATGATCGCGGCGCCGCACTGGTACGCCGCGGCGACCGCGCGTGAGCATGGAGGCATCGTCGGCCTGCGCGTGCTCAATCGGCGCCTGATCGCGATCTCGCACGCCGATTATGTGCGTAACGTGCTCGTGACAAACGCCGCGAAGTATCGCCGCAGCTTTCATTACGAGAATCCCGTCCTGGGGAACGGTCTCCTGAGCAGCGACGGACCGTCGTGGCTCGCGCGGCGTCGTCAGGTGAATGCGGCGTTTCGTCGCGACACCCTCGAGCGGCTCGTGCCCGTCGCTCGTGAGGAGACCGACCGTGTGATCGAGCGGTGGAGCGCCACCGCGTCGCGCGGCGAGTCGGTCGGGCTCGTGCACGAGATGCAGCGTCTCACGATCTCGATCATCGGACGCTCGCTGCTTTCGACGGCGCTGAGCGAAGCTGATGCCGTGCGCTTCGCCAACGCCGTGCGCGATGCCGCCCGCTTCACGCGCCGGCGCAACACCGCGCTCGTCATCCCGCCGCTCTGGGTGCCGACGTCGGCGAACCGCGGGCTGCTCCGGATGCGCGACCTCCTCGACAACTTCCTGATGCCGATCATCGCCGAGCGTCGTCGTCAGCCGGTGGGGCGGCGCGATCTGCTCGATGCCCTGATCGCCGTGCGCGATCCGGACACCGGCGAGGCGCTCGACGATCAAGCGGTGCTCAACGAGGCGAAGACGCTCTTCGCCGCCGGCTTCGAGACGACGGCGACGGCGTTGAGCTGGACGCTCCATCTCCTGGCGCGCCATCCCGAGGTCGCGGCCCGCTGGTACGACGAGGTGGACCGCGAGGTCGGCGATCGCCCGGTCGAATTCGCGGACCTCGAGCGGATGCCCTATCTCGACCGGATCATCAGCGAGTCGCTGCGCCTCTATCCGCCGGTCTACAACATCGGCCGCGTCTGCGTCGAGCGTGATCAGATCAACGGCTACGACATTCCCGCCGGCACGGTGCTGCTGCTGTCGATCCTCGGCGTGCACCACGACCCGCAGTTCTGGCCCGATCCGCTGCGCTTCGATCCCGACCGATTCGCCGGCGAATGGTCGCGGCACGCGTTCATCCCCTTCGCGACGGGACAGCACGTCTGCATCGGCAACAACTTCGCGCTCACCGAGATGGCCGTATCGCTCGTCGGCATCGCGCAGCGCTTCCGGATCGAGCCGGTCGACGCCGCGCCGGTCGATGCGATCGCCAACGTGACGCTGCTTCCCGCGCGCGAGATCCCCATTCGCCCGGTGGCGCGTCAATGACTGTACGTCGCGGCACTCCGATCGGAGGTGCGCAGCGCCGAAGGGAGGAGCGATAATTACATACGAGCTCCTCGACGCTACCGACCTCGACGCGGTCGCCGAATACGAGCGCGCGTTCTTCCGGGGATTCGCGCGCGTGACCGGCAATCGTCTCATCCGCGATCTCTGGTGCTGGAACGACGCCGCCGAGCGTCTCGCGACCCGGATCTCCTATGACGAGCAGGTCGTGTTCATCGAGCGGGACGTCGACGGTGCGGTCGAGACGGCGATGGCGACGAACATCGCCATGCGCACGTGGCAGGCGTCGGCGTTCGGCTTCGGCGACGGCATCGACACTACCGGCTGCTGTGAGCTGCTGACCTTCTTCACCGCCGTCGATCATCGCCTCGAGCAGAAGCTGCGCTTCGTCCACGCATGCTTCAGCGATCTTCGCTCGCGCGGCTTTCACACCACCTACGCGACCACCGCGCAGCGCCCGCTCAACTCCTACGTCCGCATCGGCGGACAGCTCATTGCCGAAACGGAGATCGAGAGGGAGATGCGGTACTTCCTGCGGTTCTCGCTGGACCGCGCGTGGATGCGGCGGCGGTAGGCCCTCCGCGCGCAGCGCCTGACTTTACCCAAACAACGAATACTGCATCGGCGCCTCCGCGCGCCGGCTCCCCGGCGTGAACGGGCCCACCACCGCATCCTGCTGCGCGGCGGTCACCGTCCCCTGGAACGCCGTCTTCGCGACCGCACTGCGCATCGACGCGAGCGCGATCCGGGGCGTGTTGCAGTTCTCGCTCAGATGCGCGAGCACGAGATGCTCGAGCTGCCGCGACGCGGCGTCGCGCATGAAGTTGCCGGCGTCGCGATTGCTGAGGTGCCCGGTCCTCGACGCGATGCGGCGCTGGAGGAAGACGGGGTAGGGGCCGTTTCGCAGCATGTCGTCGTCATGGTTCGACTCGAGGACCAGGATGTCCAGTGACTCGCAGGCGCGCGCGACGCCGCGTGTCACGTGTCCCATGTCGTGGAACACGCCGGCGCGTGCGCCGGTCGAGCGGCTTTCGACGACGAAGCCCACCGACTCGTTCGCGTCGTGGGGCGTCGCCGTGCTCGTCACGCGCATCCGCGGAAAGTCGATCGTCATTCCCGGCGCGAAGAGATGCACCTTCGCCTTCGCCAGCTCCGGCGCCTTCGACGTACCCGGCGTCGCATAGACGCCCCAGCCCCATTTCTTTGCTGCCGCGCCGGCGCCCTTCGCGTGGTCGGTGTGCTCGTGCGTGATCAGGCAGCCCTCGATCGAGTCCGGCTTCACGCCGATCGTCTTGAGCCGCCCCGCGAGCGTGCGCGTGCCGAAGCCGCAGTCGATGAGTATCCGGCTGCCGTCGCACTCGATCAGGACCGCGTTCCCGCTGCTTCCCGATCCGAGCATCCAGAGCTTCACGCCTCGTCCATCTCCGTATCGATCGTCCAGCGCCCTTCGTGTACTGCCATGAGATGCCGACGGGCACGGTCGCTCAGCTCTACATGCCGTCGCGACATCATGCGCGCGGCGGTCTCAATGAATTTATCCGCGCGGTAGAGCGAGTAGGGAGGTTCGCCCCCCCATGCGAACGGCGGCACTGACTTCGGCGGCATCTGATCGTAGACGTTCGCCCCCGTACCGAGCACGGTGCCCGTCGTGAGCCGCAGGCCGATTCCCGTCTTCACGTGATCGCCGAACAGCGTGCCGAGGAACTGCATCCCGGTGTCGCGCAGGCCCGTCGGCGTCCAGAGCGCCACAGTGCCGTACGTATTCTTGAGGTTGCTCGTGATCGTCCCCGCGCCGAGGTTCACCCAGCGGCCGAGATACGAATGGCCGATGAAGCCGTCGTGCCCCTTGTTCGCGTAGCCGAGGAAGATCGTGCTGCTGAGCTCACCGCGAACCTTGCAGACGTCGCCGATCGAGCAGCCGCTGACGTCGCCCCCCATGATCTGCACGGATTGGCCGATGTAGCACGGGCCCGTGATCCGCGAGAACGCGCGCACGTGCGAGCCCATGTTGATCAGAATCGGCCCCGCGCTCGCGTCGAGCACGACGTGCGGCTCGATCTGTGTGTCGCCGAGCACGATCACCGGATGCTCGCCGATGACCGTCACATGGTCTGGGAGCCGTGACGGACGGATGTACGGCTGCTTCGAGTACGCGGTGATGTCCGCCGTGAGCTGCTCGGGAAGATGGCGTATGAAATCCCAGACCTCGTCGAGCCACCAGCCTTCGAGGTTGCCGATTCCGCCGGTGCCGGCGACGAGCGACTCGAGGCTCAGCGTCCCATCGGCGAATGCCGACACATTGAGCGGCTCCTTGATGCGCACCGCCGCGAGACGGTCGCCGCTGCGCCACATGCTGCACGACGCCGCGCGCCGAGCCGCGTCGGTGATGTCGCCGGGGAGAGCCGGGGCGCACCGCGCGTTCGCGATGATCGATCCCGCCGGGATCTCGCCCGTCGCGGCGCGGCTCTGCTCACCTTCGTCGAAGTCGGTGTGACGTGACCCCGCGAGGAAGTGGGCGCTCGTCGGCTGCACCACGGTCTTCCAGCGCTCACGAATGAGCACCGCGCCCGACAGCATCTCCGATATCGGACGCGTCGATGCGAATGGCTCGAAGGTCCGCGCGCGTTCGTCGTCGTACAGGTACAGCGCCGTCATGGGAGCCCTCCGTCAGGCGGCTCAGTCGGTGCCGTCGCGCACGCCGCGCGGAAGGGCGTCGATGAGCGTTTTCAGATCAGTTGAGCGATCGGTCGTCGTCACGAGCACGAGTCCGTTCTCGACGACGACCACCAGATCGTCGACGCCGTACAGCACGACCTTGGTGCCCGGCGCATGAACGACGTTGTTGTGCGCGTCGACGGCGTTCACGTGTCCCTGCACCGCGTTGCCGGATGCATCGTGGGGACGCACCCGGCGCAGGGCGGCCCACGTGCCGACGTCGTCCCACCCGAAGTCGCCCGCGAGAACCGCGACACGGTTGCTGCGCTCGAGCACGCCGACGTCGACCGAGATCGGCGTCACCGCGGCGAAGAACGCGTCGATGTCGTTCGCGTGCGCGTGCAGCGCCGGCGCGACCTCGGGGGTGAGCTTGCGCACGTCATCCAGAAAATCACCGGCACGCCAGGCAAAGATCCCCGAGTTCCAGAGATAGCCCTCGCGCGTCATCTCCTCGGCGCGCTTGCGATCCGGCTTCTCCACGAACCGCTCGACGCGCCGTGCCCCGCCGCCGAGCTCCTTGCCGGGCTGGATGTGGCCGAAGCCGGTCTCCGGACGCGTCGGCACGACGCCGACCGTCACGAGCACCGCATGTTCCTCGGCGATTTCCGCGGCGCGGGTGAGCATGCGCTGATACTCGGGTGCGTCCCCGACTGCCCAGTCGGCGTGCACCGAGATCATCGTCGCCTCGGGCCCGTCGCGCCGCGCGATCTCCTGCGCCGCCCAGGCGAGCGCCGCCGCGGTGCCGCCGGCGCGCGGCTCCGCGATCAGGTTCGCGTCCGGCACGCCGGCGAGAATTTCCCGGATCGCGGGCACCAACGTCGGGTTCGTGAGTATCAAAACGCGTTCGGCCGGCACCACCGGCCCGAGCCGCGCGACCGCTTCGGCGAGCAGCGGCTCGCTGCTGACCAACGGAAGGAGCTGTTTTGGACGAGACGGAGTGCTCAACGGCCAGAAGCGCGACCCGACGCCTCCGGCGAGAACTACGGCCCAGCGCTTCATGCGTTTTCGTCCGTCGTGTCGTCGTGCGCGATGCCGACCAGCTCGGCGGCGCGCGCGTACAGCTTCTTGGGACTGAACGGCTTGGTCAGGAAGTCGTTCGCGCCCAGCGCCATCGCGCTGGTGTGCTGCTGTTCCTGTCCCGCGGCGGTGAGAATGATCGTCGGCACGTTCTTCCAGCGAGGGTCTTTCCGCATCGCGTCGAGCACGTCGAGCCCGCTGAGATGCGGCATCATCAGGTCGAGCAGGACCAGGCAGATGTCGCCTTCGCGCTCGAGCGTCTGGAGCGCTTCGCGCCCGTCATAGGCCAGCGTCACGCGGAACGGACCCTGCTCGAGCTTCATCTTGATGATGCGGCCGATGTGGGGTTCATCATCGGCAACGAGCACATGGCACGCCTGCGGCGTGTTGGACGCTGACACGTGAGGTTAGACGAGAGCGGCGATGTGGTCGCGGTTGCGGCGCAGCTCGAACAGGAGCTGGCCGATGTTCGCGCGCTGTGTGACGAGAACGAGGAGGATCGCTTCGGCGGAGAGTACGGAGACGATCGCGAGTCCGTTCTTGTGCTCGAGCACCGCCGTGAGCAGCTCGCCGCGCTTCGTGGCCGCGCCGAGCTCGTCCGCCGCGCCGATGATCGCGGGGATCCGCGCCGCGATGTCCTCGGCTTCGAGGCCGGTCGCAAGCTGGCTGTCGATCAGCAGGCCATCTCGTCCAAGGACGATGGCGGCGTCGACTCCTTCGCGTTGCCGGATGGCGGCAACGAGGTCACGAATGCTCGGCATTCCCGGTTCCCAACTCCCCCCCAAAGTCGTGGCGAAGCTAGAGGTCACGATAGTCGAAGTCAAGCGAACACAATCGCTTGAAGAATCACTACTGCACCCGTAAACTTCGCCTTCGAGCACCCCATACAATGATTCGATCGATCATTTCGAAGTCCCGTGTCGCGACCCTTGCCGCGGCGGTCCTGACCGTTGCCGGCGTGGCCTGCAGCGACTTTACCGGCGTCCCCGCGTCGCTCTCCACGGTTGCCGACAGCGGCACCGTGTGGGCGCTCAACGGCGCGCCGACCGGCGCCCCGAGCGCCCTGCACGCCTATAGCGGCACCCTCATTCCCGCCGACGCGAACTTCGTCTTCGACGTCGCGTTCGATCTCGACCCGAGCGGCGGCATCCGCATCCTGCCGCAGCGCGCCGTCGCCAGCGGGCTCGCGACGACGCACGCCGTCGCGCTCGCGACCGTCCCCGACAGCTTCGAGGCGGTGACGTCGGTCCCGCGCGGTCTGGCGTTCCGCGCCGACACCGCGCTCGTCGTCCAGCGCAATCAGACCGTCATCGCGCAGGTCACCGACGCCACGGCGTGCGGCTTCTCGCTCACCGGCTCGACGCTCTTCGCGAAGCTCGTCATTCGCTCGATCAACCGCGATGCGAAGACGATGAAGGTCTCGTACGTCGTCGATCCCAACTGCGGCTTCCGGTCGTTCCTCCCCGGCGTTCCCAAGGACTAGGCTCGTGCACGATCTCCGCGTTCTTCGCGAGCAGCTCGACCTGCTTCGCGAAGGCATGCGCCGTCGCGGCGCGCTCGACACCTACGCGACCATCATCGACCGTGGCGCGGCCGCCGAGCGCGAACGCCGCACCCTGATCCAGTCGGTCGAAGAGAAGAAGGCGGCGCGCAACGTCAATGCGCAGGAAGTCGCCAAGCGAAAGAAGGCGAAGGAGAACGCCGACGACCTGATCGCCCAGGGTAAGGCGCTCGGCCAGGAGATCGCCTCGATGGAGGCCGACCTCGGCGCCGTCGAGGACGAGCTCCGCCGCATCACGCTCGAGATCCCGAACATCCCGCTCCCCGAAGTGCCCGAGGGTGGCGAAGAGAACAACGTCATCGTGCGCGAATGGGGGGCGCCCCGCTCGTCCGAAGGCGTGAAGCC
>CBHWBX010000226.1:0-7204 GCA_966111935.1 uncultured Gemmatimonadaceae bacterium | reverse complement strand
GATCGTCTCGGTGATCACCGGACGCTCCGTGTTGCCGTACTTGTAGACGTACTTGCCGTTCTTCTGCGTCACCGTCTCGGCGTATTCGTCGAGATCGTCGGCGTTCGAGGTCGTGTGCATCCATCCGGCCTTCTCGTTGAAGCCCTGATAGATGAAGAACTGGCCCCACGTCGCCGCGCCGTATGCGTTCAACCCTTCATCGCTCGTCATCTGGAGCTCGGAGCGGAAGAAGAACGACGTGTGCGGGTTGATCCAGAGCAGCGCGCGGTGGTTCACCGTGTTGTTCGGCGAGATCGCGATGCCGTTCGAGCCGCGCGGCTCGCGGTCGAGCTGCTCGTACTGGTTGCCGTTGGACGTCGACGGGGCGCTGCCGCCGTAGAACGCCTGGAGCGCCGGGAGCTGGACCTTCTCGATGTCGCCGCCGATCGAGCCCTCGCTGAACGTCAGCGCCATCCAGGGCTCGAAGTGCGCGATGACGCGCGGCTTCACCTCGGGGTGCTTGGCGAGGTAGAAGTTGAGGCCGTCGGCCCAGGCATTCATCAGCTTCTTGAGCGACGCCGGGCTCGCGGCGTACTTCTTCTTCATCGAGTCCGGATTGATGAAGAGCTTCATGCGCAGGTCGCGCCAGATCTCGGCTTCACCTTCCGCTTCGGCGAGACGCCCCTGCGAGTTGATGAAGTTCGTCTCGACGCGGTTGAAGTCGTCCTCGGCCTGGGCGTAGATCATCCCGAAGACCGCGTCCGCGTCGGTTTTGCCGTGGACGTGGGCAATGCCCCAGTCGTCACGGGTGATGGTGATACCCTGCGCCTGCTTTTCCCAGCGGGCGAGATCAGCGCGGGGAGACTGCGCGAGGGCCAGGGCGGGAGCGGCGAGGACGCCGGCCGCCAGAAGGACCGAAAGCTTCATGGGGATCGGGGATCGGGGATCGAGAAGCGGAAGACCAGCAATCCATCATGCCGAAGGGACGCTGCCGGCCGCAAGGGATTGCCAACGATGCTTTCCAACGGGCTGGCCGCGGCGTACGTTGAGGGCATAGAACCCCTCAGGGCAACTCCATGAACATACCTACTTTACGCCGCGGCATGGCCTGTGTGCTCGCGGCCGCGGTCACGGGCTGCGCGGCCGCGTCGCACGCGTCCTCGGCTCCCACGATGGGCGGGGCGGCGCCGCAGGGTGCGCTCGCCGTGCAGGTGAACAAGGGCGACGCCGACTTCATGAAGGGGATGATTCCCCATCACGCCCAGGCGGTGCTCATCGCCGGATGGGCGCCGAGCCATGGCGCGCGCGACGACGTCCAGCGCCTCTGCGAGCGGATCGTCGTCGCACAGCGCGACGAGATCCAGATGATGCAGAACTGGCTCCGGGAGAAGGGCCAGGAAGTCCCGCCGGCGGACGCGACCCACATGCGCATGACGATGGGCGGGATGACCCACGACATGCTGATGCCGGGCATGCTCAACGACGAAGAGCTGAAGCGGCTCGACGCCGCGCGCGGCTCGGAGTTCGATCGCCTGTTCCTCCAGGCGATGATCCGGCACCACCAGGGCGCCATCTCGATGGTCGAAGATCTCGAGAAGATCGACGGCGCCCGGCAGGACGAGACGGTCTTCCGTTTCTCGCAGGACGTGTTCGCAGATCAGACGACCGAGATCGAGCGAATGGAAAAGATGCTTGCGACGATTAAGTAGCACTAAGACACTTTTTCCCTCCCCCACATGTCCAAACGTTCACGCGCAGTTCCGTTTCTCGCGGCGTCGGTCGCGGTCTCGGCGTTCGCGGCCTGTACCTCGATGTCGGCTTCGTCGAGCGCACCGTCGCCGAACAACAACATGTCGGCGAATGCGCCGACCCCCGATCCGCGCGTCGGCCTGAAGGCCGGCACGACCGATTCGGTCGTCATCGACAACCAGCCGCGCCGCGTCATCAAGACGAAGGCTGCCGAGGCGGCGTGGAACATCCACCTCGTCTCGAACACGCCGCCGGAAGCGCGCTTCAACGGCGTCACGCAGTCGGACCTCGCGTTCCTCGGCAACTACGCGATCCAGGGCAACTACAACGGCTATCAGGTCTGGGACATCTCCAACCCGACGAAGCCGTCGCTCAAGACCGCGTTCTACTGCCCGGCGTCGCAGAGCGACGTGTCGGTCTACAAGAACCTCCTCTTCGTTTCGGCCGAAGGCCAGACGGGGCGCCACGACTGTGGCGGCCAGGGTGTGCCGGAGGCGGTGAGCAAGGAGCGCGTGCGCGGCATTCGCATCTTCGACATCACCGACATCTCGCACCCGCGTTACATCAAGGACGTCCAGACCTGCCGCGGCTCGCACACCCACACGGTGCTCGTGCCGAACAATGATCCGGACAACATCTACGTCTACATCTCGGGCTCGTCGGGCGTGCGTCCGGAAGCCGAGCTCGCGGGCTGCTCGGATCTCGACCCGTCGAACAACCCGAACTCGTCGCAGTTCCGCATCGAAGTCATCAAGGTGCCGATGGCGCATCCGGAGCAGGCCGACCGTGTGAGCCAGCCGCGCATCTTCCAGGATCTCGCGCCGGCGCCGCACAACGCCGCGCGTGACTCGTCGGACGCGGCGAGCCGTGCTCCGCGCGGTCCGGTGCCGGCCGGTGCGCCCGCACGTCCGCCGCGCGCCGCCTCGGGCCCGACGCAGTGCCATGACATCACCGTGTATCCGTGGGCCGGCCTCGCCGGCGGTGCGTGCGGCGGCTACGGCCTGCTGCTCGACATCCGCGATCCGGCGAACCCGAAGCGCGTCTACGCCGCCGCGGACTCGAACTTCTCGTTCTGGCACTCGGCGACGTTCAGCAACGACGCGAAGAAGATGCTCTTCTCCGACGAATGGGGCGGCGGCACGCAGCCGCGCTGCCGTGCGTCGGACAAGCTCCAGTGGGGCGCCGACGCGATCTTCACGATCGACAACGGCAAGCTGAACATGCAGGGCTACTACAAGATGCCGGCGGCGCAGACCACGCAGGAAAACTGCGTCGCGCACAACGGCTCGCTGATCCCGATCCCGGGCCGCGAAGTGATGGTCCAGGGCTGGTACCAGGGCGGCATCTCGGTGTTCGACTGGACGGACCCGGCGCACGCGAAGGAGATCGCGTTCTTCGATCGTGGTCCGATCGACGGCTCGCGGCTCGTCTCGGGCGGCTCGTGGTCGGTGTACTACTACAACGGCATGATCGTGAGCTCGGAGATCGCGCGCGGTCTCGACATCTTCGAGCTGCAGCCGAGCGCGTTCCTCTCGCAGAACGAGCTCGATGCCGCGAAGACGGTGCACCTCGACTACCTGAATGCGCAGGGCCAGCCGCACTTCACCTGGCCGGCGAGCTTCTCGCTCACGCGCGCGTACCTCGATCAGCTCGAGCGTGAGCACGGCATGGACGCCGCGAAGATCGCGACGATCCGCACGTCGCTCGCGGCCGCCGAGAAGCTGAGCGGCCAGGCGCGGAAGGACGCGCTGGCGACGCTCGCGAAGGCGACGCACACCGACGCCGCGGCGGCGAGCAACGCCCCGAAGGCGCACATGATGGCCGGCTCGATCGACCAGCTCGCGAAGTAACCGCCGGTCGCACGGGTTGTGGGAACGCGGGTCCACGCATTAGCGTGGGCCCGCGTTTCGTTTGCCTCCTCAGCTCACGGAGATCGCCGCGTGCAGGAAGTCGCCGCTTCCCCGCTCACCGCCTGGGAAAGCTTCTACGTCATCGTCGGGTCGTCGGCGGGCGCGCTGACCGGACTGCAGTTCGTCGTGCTCGCGTTCGTCGCCGAGCGACGGATGCGCGTGACGATCGATACGATCGAAGCATTCGCGACGCCGCCGATCGTGCACTTCTCCTGCGTGCTGCTTCTCGCCGCGGTGCTGAGCGCGCCCTGGCCGACGCTCCATCCCGTCGCGGTGACGACCGGGCTGATGGGGGCATTCGGCCTGGTCTACACGACGATCGTGTTGCGGCGCGCGCGGCGGCAGGAGGGCTACGATCCCGTGCTCGAGGATTGGATCTGGCACGTCATCCTGCCGATGCTGAAGTACGGGGTACTGCTCGGCGCCAGCGTCGTGATGCCGTTGCATCAGACGATCGCGATGTTCATGATCGGCTGGGCGTCGCTCGCGCTGCTGTTCATCGGCATCCACGACGCGTGGGACACGGTCACCTGGTCGGCGGCGGAAACGTCGACCGGGCGCGCGGCGCAAGGCAAGCCAGGCGGCGCGCGCGAGAACAACGATTAAAAGCCGCCGCGGTCGTCGGCCGTCGGGCCGTAGATCGACGGCACGGGGATGTCGAGCAGCCGCAGGTAGACGGACATCTGGCCGCGGTGGTGCACGAGGTGGCTGATGTTCTGCCGCACCACGGCGCCGCGCGGCAGCGACATGAGCGTGCGATCGCCCGCGGTCAGCGACCACATGACGGCGTACTGATCGTCGGTCGCATTCTCGAGCGCGGCGCGCGCTTCGGCGACGTTGCGGTCGAACTTCGCCAGAAGGTCTTCGGTCTTCTCGTAGCTGTAGCGCGGCGCGGCGGAGAGGTCGAGCTTCGTCTCGGTCAGCGCGTTGGTGATCCAGCCCGGCATCCACGAGATCAGCTGCGCGAGGTGGCCGATCGAGAATGATTTCGGATGGGGCTTCCACTCCCCCTGGTCCGACGGCACACGCTCGAGCAGGCGGCGGGTCGTCGCCATCTCGATGTCGAATTCGGGAAGGATGTTTTCGGAGATCGGCATCGGGTCGAAGCCTCGGTTGAGTGTGCGTTTCGGTGGTGAAACACGCTCTCGCGATCGGGACGCTCCGTCAAGCTGAGCCGGAGGCGGACGCAAAGGTTTTGTATGGACCGCGCCGGCGCGAACCCTTTGCCGAAACCGGCTGTCTGATCCTCCGTTCCTATCGACATCCGATATGACGCGATCAAGCCAGACCAATTTGCTTCAGGGGACGCTCGACCTCCTGATCCTCAAGTCGCTCGCCCTCGGTGAGCTTCACGGGCTCGGGGTTGCACGGCGGATCGAGCAGATCACGCGCGGGACGTTCGACGTCGGGCCGGGATCCCTCTTCCCCGCCCTCCATCGGCTCGAGGCGGCGGGCCGGCTCGCGTCCCGCTGGGGCGCGTCGGAAAACAATCGCCGCGCCAAGTACTACAAGCTCACGCCCGCCGGACGAAAGCAGCTCGACGTCGAGACCGGACAGTGGCGACGGATCGCCGTCGCGATCTCGTTCGCGCTCGAGGCGACCTGATGTCCGTCTTCGGCCACCTGCGCGCATCGACGCGCAATCTGTTCGGTCACGCCGCCGTCGAGGCGGAGCTCGATGAGGAGCTCGTCGCCTATGTCGAGCTGCTCATTGCCGAGAAGGTCCGCGCGGGCGCGTCACCCGACGACGCGCGCCGCGCCGCATTCATCGAGATCGGAGGAATCGACATGGTGAAGGAACAGGTGCGCGACGAACGTCCGGGCATGGTGCTGGAAAACGCCGGACGTGATCTTCGCTATGGAATCCGCCAGCTCCGTCGCTCGCCGGGCTTCGCGGCGATCGCCGTGCTCACGATCGCGCTCGGCATCGGCGCGACGAGCGCGATCTTCAGCGTCATCAACGCGGTCGCGCTCAAGCCGCTCCCCTATCCGGCGTCGGAGCGGCTCGTCTTCATCACGACGCAGTTCCCGCAGCTCAACTTCGACAAGTTCTGGGTCTCGCCTCCCGAGTATTTCGAGCTGCGCGAGCGCGCGAAGTCGTACACCGACATCGCCGCGTATCGCGCGACGGCGGTGAACGTGAGCGAAGGGACGCGCCCCGAGCGCGTGAACGCGATCGCCGTCACGGCGAACATGCTGAACGTGCTCAATGTGCATCCGCGTCTCGGCACGATGTTCACGCCGGACCAGGATCTGCCGAACTCCGAGCCCGTCGTGCTCCTGTCCGACGGACTGTGGCGCCGCACCTTCGGCGCCGATCCGGCGATCGTCGGCAAGACCGTCGAGGTCCAGGGACGCAAGCGCCGTGTGCTCGGCGTGATGCCGCCGGGACTCGACGTGCACGACACGCGTCCGGAGGTCTGGATGCCGATGGGCCTCGATCCGTCGAACCGGCAGAACCGCGGCTCGCATTTCCTCTATCTCGTTGGACGTCTCAAGCCGGACGTCACGCCGGCGAAGGCCAACGCCGAGCTGCTGACGCTGATGCGCCAGTGGGGCACGCTCAATCCCGGGAAGCACAACCCGAACGACTCGACGCATCGCGTGCAGCTCGCGTCGTTGCGGAGTGAAGTGATCGGGAACGTCGCGCGCGCGCTGTGGGTGCTTCAGGGCGCGGTGGTGCTCGTGCTGCTGATCGCCTGCGCGAACGTCGCGAACCTGCTGCTCGTCCGCGCGGAGGGAAGACACAAGGAGTTCTCGATTCGCACCGCGCTCGGCGCCGGCCGCGGACGCATCCTGCGACAGTTCACCGCCGAAGGCATGGTGCTGACCGCGTTCGGCGCGATCCTTGGCCTGGCGCTCGCGCACTGGGGATTGAAGGCGCTGCTCGCCGCCAATCCGGACAGCATCCCACGCTCGGCCGAGATCACGATCGACCCGCGCGTGCTGCTCTTCACGACGATCGTCGCGATCGCCACGGCGACCATCTTCGGCCTCGCGCCGCTCCTGCACCTGGGCGACGGCGCGGTGGCATCGGCGATGCGCGACGGCGGAACGCGCAGCACGCAGAGCAACACGCGGCATCGGGTGCGTCGCGCGCTCGTCGCCGGTGAGATCGCGCTCGCGGTGATGCTCGTCGTCGGCGCGGGACTGCTGCTGCGGAGCTTCCGCAATCTCACGAGCGTCGACGCGGGCTTCGAGGCGCGGAATCTCACGACGTTCGGCCTCGTGCTGCCGCAGGCGACGTATGCCGACGCGCAGCGTCGCGCGCAGGTCTACGCCGAGGTCGTGCGCCGACTCGAGGCGATTCCCGGTGTGAGCAAGGCGGCGGTGATGACGGGCCTTCCGCCGAACCGCCAGGTCAACGCGAACGACACCGATCTCGAGAACGTACCGCGGGGTCCGGATCAGCCGATCCAGAACATCGACTACTACAACACGGCGGGCGTCGGCTATTTCGAAGCGATGAAGATCCCGCTCGTGCGCGGCCGCGGCTTCGAGCCGGGCGACGTGAGCGGCGCCGGCGTGGCGGTGATCAACGAGTCGATGGCGAAGCGCTTCTATCCG
>CBHWBX010000225.1:0-7208 GCA_966111935.1 uncultured Gemmatimonadaceae bacterium | reverse complement strand
CTCGAAAGGGACCCTCGAGGTCAACCAAGGCTCGCTCTATCCCGCGCTGCAGCGCCTCGAGAAGCAGGGGCTGGTCGTGAGCGAGTGGGGCGAGACCGAGGCCGGCCGGCGCGCGCGGTATTACACGCTCACCGCGACAGGGCGCCGCGCTCTCGGCGAGGAGCTCGAGAGCTGGAAGCGCTTCTCCGCGGGACTCGAAGCCGTGCTGCGCAGCACCTGATCTCGTTCCGCACACCCCGGAGTCGTCATGAGCTGGTTTGACGCGGCGCGCGCGCGCCTGCATCTCCTCTTCGGTCCGCGAACCGCGGAGGCACGGGCAAACGAAGAGATGGACTTCCACATCGCGATGGAAACCGATCGTCTCGTCCGCGACGAGCATCTGTCTCGCGACGAAGCGCGGCGACGCGCGCTTGCGGCGTTCGGCGGTGTCACGCAGCACCGGGAAGCGCTGCGCGACGGACGAGGGCTCGCGCCGCTCACGGGCATGTCGCTCGACTTCAAGCTCGGGTTGCGGATGCTGGTGAAGTACCCGGGCCTTACCATCGTCGGTGGACTGGCGATGGCGTTCGGCATCGCGGTCGGTACGATCACCTTCGTCATGATGTCGGTGCTCGTGACGCCGAAGCTTCCGCTGCCCGATGGCGATCGGATCGTGCTTCTTCGCAACTGGGACGTCACGACGCGACGCGAAGAGCCGCGCGCGGTCGGCGATTTCGTCGTCTGGCGACGCGCGCTCACGTCGGTGACCAGCCTCGGCGCCTATCGCGACGTCACTCGCAACGTGATCACGGGCACCGACGACGCGCGTCCGGTGCAGGTCGCCGAGATGACGGCGTCGGGGTTCGACGTGTCGTCGGGCCGACCGCTGCTTGGACGGGTGTTGTCGCCGGCGGATGAAGCTCCGGATGCACCACCGGTCGTCGTGCTCGGCTACGAGCTCTGGAAGACGCGCTTCGCCGGCGACGGCGCCATCGTCGGCAAGAGCGTGAAGGTGGGAGATCGGTATGCCACGGTCGTCGGCGTCATGCCCGAAGGCTTCGCATTCCCGATCGCGCACGACCTGTGGATGCCGCTCCGTTGGCAGGCCGCGGACGAAGCGCCGCGCGAGGGGCCGGGCATCACCATCTTCGGGCGCCTTGCGCCCGGCGCGACGATGGAGCGCGCGAAGTCCGAGCTCGCGACGCTCGGCAAGCGCGCGGCCGTCGATCATCGCGCGACGCACGAGCATCTCGAGCCGCAGGTCGGCGCGTACGCGAAGCAGTTCAAGGAAGGGATGGGCAACGACATCATCCCGATGATCTCGATCGTCCTGTTTCCGGTGTTGCTGCTCGTGCTGATCTGCGGCGACGTCGCCCTCCTTCTGTTTGCGCGCGCGGCGACGCGCGAGACCGAGCTGGCGGTGCGGAGTGCGCTGGGCGCGAGCCGCGATCGAATCGTCGCGCAGCTGTTCATCGAAGCGCTCGTGCTTGGCGGCGTGGCTGCTCTCGCAGGGTTGGCTGTGGCGCAGCTCGCGATGAACCGATGGGGACGGCCCTTCCTCGAGGCGAACATCGGGCGCCTGCCGTTCTGGTACGACTTCAACCTGTCGCCGCTCACGATCGCCTACGCGGCCGCGCTCACGGCCGTCGCCGCTTTGGTCGCCGGTGCCATGCCCGCGCTCAAGATCACGCGCGGACTCGGTGCAAGTCTCAAGCAGGGCGGCGCCGGAAGCGGTGTCCGATTCAGCGGCGTGTGGACCGCGGTCATCGTCGCCCAGGTCGCGATGACGGTGGCGTTCCCCGCGATCGTCGCGTTCGAGCGCAGCCAGTCACGTCACATCGAGACGTTCCCCGCGGGATTCGCCGCCGAGCAGTTCGTGGCCGTCCGTGTTGCCAAGGATGCTTCGAGCCTTCCGGTCACCGACTCGGTCGCGGCGCGCGCGGCGCTCGAAGCGCAACGAGCGCGTCTCGCGCTCACACTCGAGTCGCTTCGCGAGCGCATCGCCGCGGAGCCGGGCATCGCGGGTGTGACCTTCGTCGATCGCGTGCCGCGGACGGATCACGATCATTATCGCGTGGAGATCGAGGACGGCGATTCGGCCACGGGCGGGGCGCCCTCCCAGAATCCAACGGCCGTCGCGAGCGTCGCGGCCATCGATCCCTCGTATTTCAATGTTCTGGAAAAGCCGGTGACGATGGGGCGCGGATTCGACAGTCGAGACCTCGCGCCGAGTGCGCACTCCGTCATCGTCGATCAGGGGTTCGTCGATGAGGTGCTGCACGGACGGAACGCGCTCGGACGGCGCGTGCGCTTCGTGAAACATGATCCTCGTCAGCCGGCAGGAGACGACGACCGTCCGTGGTATCAGATCGTCGGCGTGGTGAAGGAGCTCGGCATGGGCTCGCCGTTCGAGAAGGACCGTGCGGCCGGATTGTATCTGCCGTCGCCGCCGCAGGCGCTCGCCAACGTCTACATGCTCGTACACACGAGCGGCGATCCGCTCGCCGTCATCCCGCGCGTCCGGAGCATCGCGCTCGCGCTCGATCCCACGCTCCGATTGTCGGAGATTCAGCGCGTGAGCGACGTCTCCGACGCGATGCTGTGGATCCTGGGGCTCTGGACGAACGTCACGATGCTGCTCACGGGGATCGCGCTGCTGCTGTCACTCGCCGGGATCTACGCCGTGCTCTCGTTCATCGTCGCGCGGCGCACGCGCGAGATCGGTGTGCGAGTGGCACTCGGCGCGAGCCAGCGGCGGATCATCGGCGCGATCTTCCGGCGCCCGCTGATTCAAGTCGGCATCGGCGTCGCCCTCGGGGCGCTTCTGATCGCGCTCGCGACCGAAGCGTTGGCCCATAGCGAGATGTCGAACGCGGGTACCGGAATGTCTTTCGGGATTGCCGTCCAGATTCTGGCGTATGGCTCGCTGATGTTCGGCGTGTGCATGCTCGCGTGCATCGTTCCGACGCGACGAGCGCTGAGTGTCGAGCCGACGGAGGCGTTGCGGGCGGAGTAGCGGTGACGGGGATCAGTGGTTTCGCCGAACCACCTCGAGGTTCAGATATCCCGCGAACAGCACCCACGCCGCGTAGGGGATCATCAGCTCTGTCGCGCGACGATCGACGCGGCGGGCGCTGTGCATGAACGCGCCGATGGACCCGAGCATCGCGAGGAGGTCGAGCATCGCGCCGTCGGCGCTTCGTCGGCCGAAGAAGAGCGGGCTCCACGCCGCGTTGAAGGCCATCTGCGCACTCCACCAGGTCAGCGCCAGTGATCGCTCGCGGCTCCGTGGCGCGCGGGCGATGCGCCAGCCGGCGACGGCAATCAGCACGTACAGTGTCGTCCACACCGGCGCGAACGTCGCTGGTGGTGGATTGAGCGGCGACTTCCGCAGCGCCGCGTACCAGCGCTGCGTCTCGAGATTCGATGAGCCGGGGTTGTACAACGACCCCAGCGCGCCGCTCGCGGCCGCGGCGGCGAGGAATGTCGCGAGCATCGCGTAGTCGCGCTTCGAGCGCCGCACGATTCGCGGGCGTCGTTCAGAAAGCACAGGAATGGTCGGCTGCATCGTCACTCCGCGCGCTGGATGGCGTCGATGGCATCCGATGCCAGTCGAATGCCATTCGACTCGTCAGCGGACGGGTGCGCGTCCGATCCCGATACCCCAGCCCGACACGAGTCCGAACCGGACACCGGAATGCCTCACGCTCTGAATCCAGAGGCCGGGACGAATTGCGCCGATGCGCAGCACGCCCGGATACGCGTTCACCGTCCACTTGTCGCGATCGCCGCGCGGGTCGAACTCGGCGGAGAAGAGCAGCGAGCCCTCTCGATCGTAGAATGCGCTGAGCTTGGCTCCGACCTTTGCGGTCTTCGCGCCGGTGACCGAATCGACGACGGGGTTGCTCAGCACGCGCGCGCCGCCGCCGAGCGTCCAGACGCCGGTTTGCGGCCGTCCGAAGGCGACGAAGGGCATCACCGACATGCCGACCATGTAGCCGATGCGCCATCGTTCCGTACCGGGAAGACGCCATCGCACGAGGAACTCCTGCGAGGCGTCCTGCACCGTCGCGGTATTGTATTCGTACGTCGGCTGGCCGCCCCAGTCGAGCATCTCGAGCGGACCGCTGAAGAACCGCTGCACGGCGTCGCTGCGCCAGAGCAGAATGCCGAGTGGGTCGAAGATGAGCAGATCGGTGACTGCGTCCTCGTTGGGCGTTCGCGACTCGGCGTTCTCGACGACCTCATTGAGAAAGTGGGCCGTCATCATCGTCGTCACGGCCGCCGCGGTGGGATGCGAAACGCCGTGCTGCGCGTACCACTCTTCCATGCGGACCGACGCCATCCCGCTTCCCATCAGGTGGAGCTCGTAGTTCGGCAACCAGGCGCCGCCGCCGTTCTTGTTGACGGCGGAGAGCGGGAACCACTCGTTCCGCACCGCGCGTCCGTACCCGTACAGTCGGTAGGTGCGGTCGGCGTGGAGCACGGACTGCACGACGTTATGGACGCCGATGCCGGTCACGCGCTTCGCGATTCGCCGGTCCGCGTTGACGCCGCGAAGCACGTCGAACCCCTCGTTGAAGATCAGCGAGAGGGGATTGAATTGACTCTCGCTCCCGTAGTCGCGGCCGGCGTAAAAGCGCGCGGACTCGGGGCGCGGCGGCTGGGGCGCGCGAACGCACGCGGTGGCGAGGCACAGCGACGCGACCACCCAACGTCGGGAAGACGGTGTAAACATCTGGCATCGTACCGGATCGCTCGCCGATTCGCAACGCGGTCTCGCTAAGGTTTGGCGCCGCGAATTGACGGCGGCGATGAACGCCTGCATATCCGGACGTCGAACCTCCTCCACGCGGAGTCGCCAATGTCACGCATCGCTGCAGGCCTACTTCTCGTTACCGCCGCTGCCGTCGCCGCGGCACAGCAGCAGTCAGGCGATCCCGGCCCCTACAAGGTGCTGATGCGGGCGCGCGTCGGGGGTGAAGGGGGCACCGACTACATCCATGCAAGCGCGGTGGACCGTCGCCTTTACATCACGCGGAACGCCGTGCGCGCGGTTGCAGCGACCGACAGCACTCCTGCTCGCGAAGCCGTCCCCGGCCGAGTGACCGTCTTCGATCTCGAGACTCTCAAGCCACTCGGCGAGATCATGAACGGCGGCGGCAACGGTGCGGTCGTCGACGCGAAGTCAGGGCACGGGTTCGCGAGCAGCCATCCCGACATCTCGATGTTCGACACGAAGTCGATGCAGATGATCCGGACGATCGACCCGAATTCCGACGACCCTTCGGCGAATCCGAAGTTCAGCGCCGACGGCATCTACTTCGATCCGTCCGACGATCGCGTCTACGTCGGCAGCCATCCGACGAAGGACCTGCTCGTCATCGATTCGCACGACGGCAAGGCGATCGGCAGGATCGCGCTCGGCGGGATTCCGGAGCAGACGATCTCGGACGGGAAGGGCACGCTCTACGCGGTGCTCCAGGATTCGGCGGGGAGCGTCGCGGTCGTCAATCAGAAAACGCTCAAGACGACGGCGCACTATCCACTCGGCGACGTCGGCCGCTGCAACGGACTCGCCCTCGACGCGAAGAACGGCGTACTCTTCGCCGCCTGCGCACAGGGCCGAGCCCCGGGGCGCGACCCGCAGCCGGTGATGGTGATCCTCAGTGCGAAGGACGGCAGAATTCTGACGACGCTGCCGCTCGCCGGTGCGTCGGACGGTGCGGTGTTCAATCCGGCGACGATGGAGGCGTTCAGCTCGCACGGCAACGGAACCCTGACGATCATCAAGGAGAAGAGCCCGACGAGCTTCGAGGTCGAGCAGAATCTTCAGACGATGAACGGTGCCCGGACGCTCACGCTCGATCCGAAGACGGGGCGCATCTTCGTGATGAGCGTCGAGCGCGGTCCCGCGCCGCCGCCGCCGGCGGGTGGCGGGCGCGGTGGTCAGGCACCGGTGATTCCTGGATCGTTCACCGTGCTGATGATCGGGAAGTAGGGACGGGGCCAACGCGGGCGTACGCCCACCAGAGGTGCGCGGCGGCGCCGCGCAGTGGCCGCCATCGCTCGGCCAGCGCCGTCGTCTCCCTGGTGGTTGGACGATCGTCGAGCTCGAGGCCGCGCTTCAGTCCTTCCTGAATCCCCAGGTCCGCGGCGGGCCAGGCGTCGGCGTTGCCGAGGCAGAAGAGGAGATAGACGTCGGCCGTCCACGGGCCGACGCCGCGCAGCGCCGTCAGCTTCGCGTGCGCTTCGTCCGCGGGCAAGCTCGCGAGCGTGCCGAGATCGAGTCGGCCTTCGGCGATCTCGGTCGCGATGTGTCGTAGAGATTTGATCTTCGCCGCCGACAACCCGACGGTTCTGCCAAGGGTCTCGTCCGCTGCCGAGAGAATGTCGTCGGGCGATAGTGAGGGGAACGCTGCATCGAGCCGCGACCAGATCGCCTCGGCGCTGGCCGTCGAGACCTGCTGGCCGATGATGATTCGCGCGAGGCCGCGAAGGCCGGCGGGCCTGCGCCGCAGAGGTGGAATGCCGGTCGCTTCGGCGATGCGCGCGAGCCGCGGATCGGTCGCGATCAGACGTGTGATCGCGCGCTCGAGATCGGCCTGGGTGTCGAGGGTCGAATCCATCCGGCATTAATTAATGCCTTGAGATTCGCCTGGAAGCGGGGTCGACGATAGCTTCTGAATTGAACCCGCTTCTGGAGTCGCAGTGACAGATTCGCGCTTCTCCCGTCGAGATTTTCTGCTGCGCGCCGGTCTGTCCGGCGCGGCAATCTCGGTCCTTGGTCCCGCACTGCGCGTCGCCGGCGCCCAGACGCTGACCGATACGCTCGATGCGACGGTGCCGATCGGTGAATCGGCGCTTGGCGCGACGGCCGCGCGCGCGATCGATCCCGCGCTCTACTCGGGGCTGTCGTGGCGAATGATGGGCCCCTTCCGCGGCGGCCGGTGCCCGGCGGCGACGGGCGTGCCGGGGCGTCCGAACGAGTTCTACTTCGGCCACGCCAACGGCGGTGTCTGGAAGACGATCGACGGCGGCCGGGTGTGGTCGCCGGTGTTCGACGATCAGCCGGTCGCCTCGATCGGCGCGGTCGCGGTCGCGCCGTCGGCCCCGGACACGGTGTACGTCGGCACGGGCGAGTCGACGCTGCGCGATTCGATGGGCTACGGCAACGGCGTCTACCGGTCGACGAACGGTGGCAAGACATGGACGCACCTCGGGCTCGA